>DASRVI010000061.1:0-10306 GCA_035655135.1 Acidobacteriota bacterium
GTGGGGAAGAGCTTATCTGTGGGAATATCCTGGGCAAAAGGCTCTGAGGAAAACCCGAAGTATGTCCTGTAGTTAGTCATCAGAGTCTCCAAAAAGCTTTCCGTTTCGGTAATGATCCGGGGTTTTTTCACACTGGGTTTCTTTATCTTTGAGGGCCGCCTCGGTTGAGTGATGGTCCCGGCGGATGCGGCAGTTGATGTGGAGATCGAGCGGAGTGAGGAATCCATAGGAGGTATCATTGAGGAGAACCTCCACCCGCAAGGGATCGTGGTCATGGTAAAACAGAGTTGCGATTTTACCGATAAGGCCAGTGGGCGCTTCAAACACACGGCCGTTTAAGGAGATGGTTCTGTCCTTGTGGACTTTGCGCGTGGCGCGACGGCGGAAGTAATCCTCCATGTCTTTAGGGGCTTCCCGGATGAGGTGGATGTGTTTTAGGTACCGGGCAAGCGGTGTTTCTTTGGTTGAGGAGTGAACAGTTTGATGGTAGTCGTTCTCCACCCAGTCCCAAAAATATTGATTAAGCACATTGAGAGTCAAGCCTTGGGGAATAGAAGAGAGGAACTGGGAGCGCAGTGTTTTGAACCAGCGCTCGATTTTGCCTCGTCCTTCGGGTTTATAGGGGCGGGAATGAATCAATGCTATTCCCAGAGAAGCAGTGATATGGGCCAGATGATGAGAGCGGAAGTTGGGGCCGTTGTCCACATATATTTTTCTGGGAAGGCCTCGTTTACTCAGAGCTTTCCGCAAGGCGTCACAGTAATCGCCGACTCTTTCTGAGAGATAAAACTCTCCATGAGGAATCAGCCGGGAACAGTCATCGATAAAGGCAAAAAGATAGCTCTTTTTCTGCTTTCCATCCACAGTCACACGGGGACCGTGAAGAGCATCAGACTGCCAGATCTCGTTGGCCAGCTCTGCCTCAAAACGCCGGCGGTCCTCAGGTGCAGGGCCTTTCTCCATAAGCCCCTGTTCGCGAAAAAGCCGGTAAAGAGTGGCCGAAGTGACCTTAAAATCAACAGGAAGCAGTTTCCGCACTTTGGCTGCCCGCAAAATAGCAGGCACAGAGGCTCTTGGAAGATCCTTTTTCAGGTTGATCAGTGTAGCCACTGTCTCAGAATCCAGAGAACGAAACGATCCTTTATCCGACCGCTCTCGAGGATAGAGGCTTGGAAGCTTACGCCCCGATCGCTCATACCGGCGGCACCAGTCGAGGATAGTAGCCTGTCCTATATGTGTGCGGCTGGAAAACGGTATCTCCCAGTGCTGAGAAGCCTTTTCCTCAAGCAACCGGCCCTTCTCTCCCCAGGAGAGCTTGCGATGCCCTATAAGATCGGCAATCACTCCGAATCGAAACTCCGCAATCCGTTTTTTCTTCTCGTCGTCCATGATCTTTTCCTCCTTTTAGGATACCCCGTCATCCTATCGCAAAGACCACAGACTTATCACCGCAAAAATCAGGTGGGGTGGAACTTATAAACGCAGTCTCTCACATTGAAATGAATGACTCACAGGATTGATACCCTCCTGCAAAAGCTGCATAAGGCTTAGACTATCCGGACTTCTGACGTTATGAAACCGCGATGCCTGAAACCTCAACCCCCTCCACCAGTACTGCTGCACCTGGCGGGAAAGACCTCTCAACCAACGCCCATGGATTATCCTGCTGAGAAGCGAAAGCAAAATCGTCCAAACCGAATAATAAAATCCCTTGAAGAATCTCTCTGGCCTTAAGGTATGAACAGCTCGACACTCAGGACATCTATATCGCTTAACCCAGATCCCCTCAGTCAAGCCTTCAAAATATCTCCGTACATATCCGTGCCCCCACAGACGACGCCCTCCACATCCAGGACACCTCTCTGGATGGGGCCAAGAATAATCTTTGCCTTCCTCTACTATCCTCTTTACATCTACCGCAAAATGAAGTATCAATAGATAGCCTTTTGTGGATGGTCGGTCGGGAATCTTTATACACTTCTGAACCCTTCCGGCCATCCGGTTCCTTTGAACCGAATGTGATAAATCCTTTGAATCAATTTGATAAAGAAGCATATTTATATATTATAGCGTTTAAAAAAGATACCCTTCTTGGTTATTTTATTGTTGATGTTAACATTCCGGTTCGGGCTTCGCTCTCCTCTAAAGAGGAACCATGCCCGCTCCGCCCTCACAGGGGATTCCTCATCCCTTGCCCTCTCCCCTTAATAAACATTATACTTCACGTGTATCACGGTTTTGGAAATGCTTACGTTTTCTCTTCAGTTCTTGCTTTTTTAGGGAAAAAATGTTACATTTTCATTTAATTTTTCTGATTTAATTATATTCTAAAATGCTTTCAATCGACCTTAGTTTAATCATTGTTTTTATCATTATATGGATTCTCTTGGCTGTTCTCACTAAAGTTTATTTTAATCCAATTCGTGATGTGATGAATAAAAGAAAATCTAAGATATCCGGTGATACCAAAGCCAGTGAAAAGGCAGAAGAAAAATACGAAAAAGCTATAAGAAAAATAGAACAGGATATCAGTGCAGCCAAAAATTCTTCTTTGGAGATCAAAGATAAATTTGAAAAGGAAGCCTTAAAGCAAAAAGATAAGATGCTGTCAGATATTTCTTCAGAATGTAACGCTCAAGTAAAAGAGGCCCGAAAAGCACTGAACGAACAAGTCAATCAATTGAAAAAAAAGATCAAAAGAGAGAGCGGGGAGCTGGCAAAAAAAATTGAAAAGAAATTTTTAGAGTGATGGTCAATAAAAAGATTTTTTGGATTCTTTTACTCACCTTCCCTTTATTCTTATACATGGCTCCTGAAAATTCAGCCCACTCATCAAACTCCATGGATTTTTTAGGGAAAGTGGTTAATTTTACAGTCCTTTTCGGTGGGCTTTTTCTAATCCTCAGAAAGCCTATAAAAAATTACCTTGATCAAAGAATCAAAAAAGAGGATCTTTCTATAAAGGAAGCCATGGAGACTAGGAGTGAATCAGAAGAGAAATTAAAAAGCGTTCTAAGCCGTTTGGATAAGCTTTCGGAAAAGGTAACAAGCATCAAAGATGAAGCCAAACAGGATGGAAAAAAGAAAAAAGAAAAAATAGTCAAGAGCGCACGGCAGGAAGCAGATCGCCTGAAAGATTTGAGCAAGAAGGAGATCGAATCTATTTTCGCCTCGGTTATGAAAGAGCTCAGAGCCTATGCAGCCGAAGTTACCATTGAAGAAGCCGCAAAAAGAATAAAGCAGAGAATGACTCCTAAACTTCAGTCTGCTATTATTGATAAATCCATTGAAAGGCTTGATAAGTTAAATGAAAACTCAGATTCTAGTTAAAAGATATGCTAACGGACTTGTGGATTCCATTCAGGATGACAAGGAATTCAGCCGAATTTTTAAACAAATAGAGTCTTTTCGCAAAATGGTGATTTCCCGCCAAGATCTGAGTGATGTGCTGCTCAAACCCTTTATTCCTAAATCAAAAGCAAAAAAGGTTGCTGAAGAATTATTGAAAAAAGTCAAAACAGACCAAAAAGTCATCCGATTTCTTTTACTTTTAATAGAGAATGAAAGAATCGAAATGCTGGATGATATCTTAAAAATTTTACCAAAAGCCTGGAATGAAAAAAAAGGAATACTCACATTAGAAGTCTCAACAGCTGTTCCCTTAAAAAAGGATCAAAAGAATAGACTGCAAAAAAAGTTAGAGAAGATTGAAAAGAAGCCTGTATGGCTAAAATATAAAATAGACAAAGAGATCATAGGAGGGCTTTCTATAAGGAAAGAGAACACTTTCTTTGATGTTTCCATGAGAGGGGACCTTATGAAGCTCAGTGAGAAAATTAAACAAGGATAGTAAAATGGAAATAAAAGCAGATGAAATAAGTAAAATTATTCAGCAACAGATCGAAGGATATGAGACAGATATAAATATTAGAGAAGTTGGTGCAGTGACCTCTGTTGGGGATGGTATTGCCAGAGTGTATGGGTTAGATCATGTGATGGCTAATGAGTTAGTGGAATTTCCGAATGAAGTGTTGGGTCTGGCTTTAAACTTGGAAGAGGATAACGTAGGAGTGGTGCTTTTAGGAGAAAGCCATCTCATAAAAGAAGGTGATATAGTCAAGCGGACTCATGGGATTATGCAGGTTCCTTCGGGTCCAGCTATGGTAGGAAGAGTCGTGGATCCCCTTGGAAGACCTCTGGATGAAAAAGGACCCGTAAAGTCTGAAAATTATATGAACATCGAGCGGTTAGCTCCAGGAGTTATTGAACGAATGCCTGTAAAAGAACCTCTGCAGACAGGCCTGATATCTATTGACAGCATGATTCCTATTGGGAGAGGACAGCGAGAGCTGATCATTGGGGATCGGCAGACCGGAAAGACAGCCATCGCTGTTGATACCATCATCAATCAAAAAGGAAAAGATCTTATTTGTATATATGTAGGCATTGGCCAAAAGAATTCCACTATTGCTTATATTGTCAAGGCTTTGGAAGATCACGGCGCCATGGACTATTCCATTGTGGTTTCTTCTTCTGCCAGTGATCCTTCCCCACTTCAGTATCTGGCTCCTTACAGTGGTTGTGCTATTGGAGAATATTTCAGGGATAAAGGAAAGCATGCTCTGGTGGTTTACGATGACCTTTCAAAACATGCTGCGTCCTATAGAGAGATTTCCCTTCTTTTACGCCGCCCTCCCGGGAGAGAGGCCTTCCCCGGGGATGTCTTTTATTTACATTCCAGGCTTCTTGAGAGAGCAGCCAAATATTCTGAGGAAAAGGGCGGAGGTTCTCTAACCGCACTTCCCATCATAGAAACTCAAGCTGGAGATGTTTCAGGATATATTCCCACCAATGTGATTTCTATTACCGATGGTCAAATTTACCTTGAGCCTGAGCTATTTAATGCTGGGGTTCGTCCTGCCATTAATATCGGAATATCTGTATCACGAGTGGGAGGAAATGCCCAAATAAAAGCCATGAAACAGGTGGCTGGAAAACTCCGGCTAGACCTGGCTCAGTACCGGGAACTCGTCACTTTTGCTCAATTTGGGACTGAGCTGGATAAGACCAGTCAAGCACAGCTTGAACGAGGGAAAAGGCTCACTGAGATTTTAAAGCAGGAACAATACAGTCCTCTTCCTGTAGAGCTGCAAATATTAATTATCTACGCTGGAAATAGAGGATTTCTGGATGAGTTCGAAGTGGAGGATATCAAAGAATACAAAAAGGAGCTCTTTGAATATGCCCAAAAAGAAAAAGCAGATCTATTGAAGAAGATAGCCCAGAAAAAAGAATTAACTCAGGAAACTGATGATGCCTTAAATTCTTTATTGACTGATTTTAATAAAGAGTTCAAAAAAGAGAGAGAAGCGAAAAAAAAGACAGAGGAAGAAGAAGGAAAACAAGCTGGGGAAAAAGAGAAAGAGAAAGAGTCTGAAAAAGAAGCCCCTTCAAAGAAGAAGAAGAAAAAGAAAAAAGCAGCAAAGACCAAGAAAAAAAAGACAGCCAAAGAAAAGTCATCAAAAAAGAAGAAAAAGAAAGCCAAAGAAGATAAAAAATGACTGAGTTAATCGAATTAAGAAGAAGAGTTAAGAGCGTCAAAAACACTCAGCAGATAACCAGAGCTATGAAAACAGTGGCTTCAGCAAAATTCAAAAGAGCTCAGAGGGATGTTCTGGAAGGAAGGCCTTATTGGCATAATTATCCCAAATTTATTTCAGATATAACCTCTCAAATCAAACGGTCATTGCACCCCATGCTGGAGAAAAGAAAAGAAAAGCGAGTTATTGTGTTGATTCTAACATCGGATAAGGGATTGGCAGGAGCTTTGAATTCTAATCTGCTGGAAATGGGTGTCCATTTTTTGGAGGAGAAGGCTGAAAAAAGTCAGGTAAAGCTGATTTTATTGGGAAAAAAAGCGGTTGTTTTTTTTAATAAAAAAGATTTTGAGATTATAAAAAGTTATTCAGGCAATGTGCAAAAATTCGCAGACAAAGAACTCCAAGAAATAACAGATCATGTAGTCCGCAGTTATATATTTGCCAGAAGCGATTCTGTTTATGTGGTGTATAACGAATTTAAATCCATATTAAGACCTAAACCCACCATCGCAAAAATTTTACCTATAGAATTAAAAGAGGATCAGAACAAGCGTACAGAAAGCTCATATGATTGGGAACCAGGAGGAAAAGCACTGGTTAAAACACTGCTTCCATTTTATATAAAAAATCAGATTCAACATTTTTATTTTGAGTCCATTGCATCTGAACATGCGGCAAGAATGATGGCTATGGAGAATGCCACCAAAAATGCTCAGGATTTAATAAAAGACCTGACTCTGAGAATGAATAAAATCAGGCAGGCGTCTATTACAAAGGAACTTTTGGAAATTATATCCGCCGTTGATGCCCAAAAAAAATAAACGGGAGATAGAACATGGCAAAAGCAGCAAAAAAGTCAAAAGCCAAGCCCAAGGGGAAAAAAAAGAAAAAAGAACGCAAAAAAAAGGTTGAAAGAAAGCAGAATATAGGAAGAGTGGTGCAGGTTCTTGGCCCGGTGGTAGAAGTGGAATTTAAGGATACCGAATTACCTGAGATTTATAACGCTATCCGAGTGACCAGTGAAGGTTTTAAAACAGAGAACCCTATCAATATCATACTCGAAGTTGAACAACATATGGGTGAAGATAAGGTAAGGTGTGTTTCTATGCATCCTACAGAAGGGGTGGCGAGAGGGATGAAAGCAATTGACCTGGAAACACCTATTCAGGTTCCGGTGGGAAAAGAGACCTTGGGCCGAATCATGAACGTGATCGGGGAACCAGTGGATAACAAAGGTCCCATAAAGACTAAAAAGAAATATCCCATTCACCGTAAGCCTCCGCCCCTGGATCAGCAGAGCACTCAATTGGAGATGTTTGAGACCGGGATAAAGGTTATCGATCTCATTCAGCCCTTTTTAAAAGGAGGGAAAATTGGTCTATTTGGAGGAGCTGGAGTTGGGAAAACAGTGATCATTATGGAGCTGATACACAATGTCGCCCAGAAACACGGGGGATATTCTGTTTTTGCTGGAGTGGGAGAGAGGACCCGCGAAGGAAATGACCTCTGGCTTGAAATGAATGAATCAGGAGTTATAGAAAAAACAGCTCTTGTTTTCGGACAGATGACAGAACCCCCTGGAGCCAGACTTCGGGTTGGGCTTACGGCCCTTTCTGTGGCTGAATATTTCCGTGATGAGATGAATCAGGATATTCTCCTGTTCATAGATAATATATTTAGATTTGTTCAGGCTGGCTCTGAAGTTTCTGCTCTTATGGGGCGGATGCCTTCAGCAGTGGGTTATCAGCCCAACCTATCTTCGGAACTCGGAGAACTGGAAGAGAGAATCACATCCACAAAAAAAGGATCCATCACTTCAGTCCAGGCCATATATGTTCCTGCTGATGATTTTACGGATCCGGCACCAGCCACTACTTTTTCTCATCTGGATGCCACCACTAATCTTTCCCGCGCTCTCACTGAAAAAGGCATTTACCCGGCTGTGGACGCTCTTTCATCTTATTCCAGGATATTAGATCCTCGGGTCATCGGAGATGAGCACTATCAGGTTGCGCGAGATGTCAAGGAAATACTGCAGAGATATAAAGATCTTCAGGATATTATCACTATTCTCGGAATCGAAGAACTTTCTGAAGAAGATAAATTGACCGTAAGCAGAGCCCGGAAGATCGAAAGGTTCTTGTCCCAGCCTTTTCATGTGGCTGAAGAATTCACGGGCAGAGAAGGAAAATACGTTTCTGTGGAAGAGACGGTCAAAGGATTTAAGGAGATCATTGAGGGAAAACATGATGATAAACCAGAACAGGCTTTTTATATGGCCGGAGGCATAGAGGATGTGATAGAAAGGGCTGAGGAGCTGAGTTCAGATGAGTGATGAAATACCTTCTTCCCTAAAGCTTAAAGTCATTTCGTCGAATCGACTTTTGTTTGAGGGAACCGTGGAGGAAGTGACTTTTCCTGGCCTTGAAGGATATTTAGGGATACTTCCGGGTCACAGACCATTGTTCACGGCTTTAGGGGAAGGGGAGTTGACTTTTCAAAAGTCAGGAAGAGACAGAAATTTTACAGTCAAGGAAGGATATGCTGAGATAACACAGGATTCAGTTCTTGTTTTTATAAATCCTAAAAAAGATAAAAATGAACATTCGAACAAACAAACAGGATGAGACGTTAGATACTTTTTATCATGGAAAGATTTGTATTCTTCAAAGCACCCATGGCTATCGATTCTCCATAGAAGCGCCTCTTCTTGCTGATTTTATTGAGACTAATCCTCAAGATGAAGGGCTTGAATTAGGCACAGCCAATGGAATTGTTTCTTTACTGTTAAGTATCAAGCCTTTTAAAAGAATAACCGCTTTGGAGATTCAAAAGTCGTTGGCTGGATTGGCCTTTAAAAACATAAAATTGAATCACTTACACAAACGGATTCAGGTCATTCAGCAGGATTTAAGGGAATTTAATCCAGGGAAAAAATATGATGTGGTTTTTTCGAATCCTCCTTATTTTGAAGGAAACACCGGCAGATTGAGTCAATCCGAGGAAATTGCTATTGCCAAACACGAAGTCAAATGCACTATTTTTGATGTGATGAGAAAAACATCTGAGCTGTTGAAACTAAAGGGAAGAGCCTATTTTATTTTTTCCTTCAAACGAAGAGACGATTTCATCAAAGCCTTAAACAAAAATGACCTTCAAATAAAAAAAGAAAGATATGTGGTACCTTATAAAGGACAAGAGCCAAACCTATTTCTGTCTGAATGTGGTTTTAACTCGGGCCGAGTAAGACAGCTCCGACCTTTGATTCTCTATAATAGAGATGGTCATTATTCTAAAGAGGCCAAGCAGATATTTGCAGGGAGGACTCATGAAGCGACTCTTAAATAAATTTAAAGAATTGTACAAGTACAGAGTCCTTATCCGAACCCTTGTGGTTCGGGAGCTCAAAGCCCGTTACAGAGGAACTGTATTGGGTTTTGTGTGGTCTTTTATTAATCCTCTGCTGCTGCTTACTGTCTACACCATGGTGTTTGGTTTTATTTTAAGGCCCAGGGATCCCAGCTTCAATGATTCTCCGTGGGTTTATGCTCTTTTTCTGTTCTGTGGAATTCTTCCGTGGCAGGTTTGGTTTGCGGCTTCCTCGCAAGAGTCAGCCAATATTTTGATAGCCCAGGGAAATCTTATTAAGAAGATGCTGTTTCCCACTGAGATTCTTCCTATTGTCTCAGTAACAAGCAACTTTGTTCATTTTCTGTTTGGCCTTCCCATTCTTCTCGCTTTCGTGCCTTTAATGGGGAAACCCTATACCCCTTATCTCTTGTTTTTGCCGATTGTTATCTTGGTCCAATATATATTCACTTTAGGATTCTGTTTTTTGATCTCGTCTCTAACAGTTCATTTTCGCGACATTAAAGACATCTTGACCAATCTTTTGACTTTCTGGTTTTTCTCCACTCCCATTATTTATCCCATGACTTTTCCGGCTGTCCAGCAACATTCTGTGCTCAAGACTTTTCTTAACTTGAATCCAATGACTCATATTATGTGGGGGTATCAGAATTGTATTTTTTACGGAGAGATGATACGTTGGAAGCGATTGGGAGTGACTTTTTTATTGTCTTTGATTTTGTTTTTTGTGGGATATTATATCTTTGATAGGTTGAGAGATTCTTTTCCGGAGGAGGTCTGATTGCCGGCTATAGAAGTTGAAAATGTTTCCAGAATATACCGAAAATATTTAGAACAACACCGATTCAAAACATTTAAAAGCGCTATCTTAAAAGGGGATCTGTTCAAATCCCTGAAATCCGATGAAAAAGTGGTGGCTCTGAATAACATAAATTTTAAAGTCGCAAAAGGAACTACCTTTGGAGTGATAGGAGAAAACGGTTCAGGGAAAAGCACTCTGTTAAAAGTAGTCGCGGGCATATCCAAGCCCACTACAGGAAGCGTAAGCGTTCATGGAAAAGTATCTGCTCTTATAGAACTGGGAGCCGGATTTCACCCTGAGATCACAGGTCGTGAGAATATATACATCAATGGAGTTATGCTTGGCCTAAGTAAGGAAGAAATAGACAAGAAATTTGATGATATTGTTAAGTTTGCGGAATTGGAGGATTTCATAGATGCACCGGTCAAGACTTACTCTTCAGGGATGTATATGCGCCTTGGTTTTTCGATTGCCATTAATGTCAATCCAGATGTTCTTCTGGTAGATGAGGTCTTGTCAGTTGGAGACGCTTCAT
>DASRVI010000062.1:0-3560 GCA_035655135.1 Acidobacteriota bacterium
AACCGGGAGGGAGATTCCACGCTGGGGAATCGAGCGGGTGACGAATCCCTTGCCCTTACCCTCCAAAAATCTTTAGTAAGCACAAGCCATATCTGAATTTCATCTCGGCTCGCCTGAAAGGTAAAATATGTATGCATAAAATAAAAGTCATAACAAGAATAAATGTAAAAATCATGATCTTGCTTATTAGATGTGTTAAAGGGAATGATTCATAATAATTTGCATGGAAATGCATACATGTTTTATGAATAATCAGGAGATCATTTTTTTGGCTTGATCCATCAACCCCACTGCTTTTTGAACCACAGGGTCCTCCAACCGATAAGCCTTCATCCCATCTTCAATGCTCCAGATAAAAGAAACCAGCTCTCTCTTAATCTCTCTTTTGATCTCAGCTTCTGCTTCAGCAAAATCGTCTTCATCATAAGAAAATTCAATACTGTCCAGATATCTTTTAAAGTCCTGTAAATATTCTGAGTCTATCACAAGGTCTTTGCTGATTTCTTTGGTGGCTGAATCCCCTGGTTTTTCCTCTGAAGGAAGTCTGTATTTTTTTGAAAGCTCTGTCTCTTTTTCAGCAAATTTTCGGGCATAAGCGAAAAAAGTGCCCCTGGATAAAAGTATATAAGTCAGTCTCTTAAAGCTAAGCGATGCTTCATAATCGGGTGATATTCCACCCTGACCTAATACCTTTCTTCCTTTGTTTGTATAAGTAACTTCTCTCTCTTTAGGGCTGACCTCTCTCCTGAGAATCCAATCCTCGAGATTGCTGTAATCCCTCTGGATAGATCTTCCTGAAGGAGTGTAGTATCTGGCTGTGGTTAGCGCTAGGGCGGCTTCATTGGAAACAGGAAATATGGTCTGTACAAGACCTTTACCAAAAGAAGTCTCTCCCACAATCAAAGTTCGGTCATTATCCTGTAAAGCTCCAGCAACAATCTCCGGTGCGCTGGCGCTTCCTCTGTTTATTAAAACCACAACCGGAATGTCTTCAAACTGATCCGCTTTGGTGGCAATAAAAAGCTTGTTGTACTGCTTCTTTCTTCCTTTTATGGAAACAATGGTCTCTCCCTCTTGTAAAAATTCATCTGAAATTTCCAGAGACTGCACAAAAGTTCCTCCTGAATTATCTCTAAAATCAAGCACCAGGTTCTTCATGCCCTTCTGTAAAAGATTTTCCATTTTTTGTTCAAATTCCTGTGTGGTGGTAGTGGAAAAATTTCTAATGTATATATATCCGGTTTCTTTGTTGAGCATAAAATCATACGGAACACTGTGTAAGGGGATCTCCTCTCTGACAATTGTGAACTGCAGGGGCTCTTCAAGACCTTCCCTTATAATGGTGATATTGACTTGAGTGCCTTTCTCACCTCTTAATTTCAGCATAGCCTCATAACTTGAAATCGGCTTTGTGCTCTCTCCTTCAATATGAGAAATAATGTCTCCGGGTTGAATACCAAGCCTGTAAGCAGGTGTGCCTTCAAGGGGTGAGATGACCATCAAACGATCTCCATGCTTCTGGATCATAATACCCAAACCGTAATATTTTCCCTTATAGTCTTCCTTTAAATTACTGAGCCTCTCCGAACTGAGAAAATAGGAATGAGGATCTAAAGTAGGGAGCATTCCTTTAATGGATTCATAAATCAGTTCTTCGGAATTGACCTGTTTATAATAATTTCCCCTAACCGCTTCGGTGATTTCAGCAGCTTTTTCGATGCCCTCAGACCAGGTATCAACATTCCACAGCCAAACATTGGCCAATAGAAAAAGAAGCGCTGAAAACAAACAGATCTTTTTCTTCATTTCATTTTCCTTTTTGAATATTACCAAAGGCCACATAAGTTGTAAAGTCAACCTCATCCAAACCATAAACTTTATTTGACTTATGGGCAGGGACAAGTTATATTTCCATAGCAAGAATTGATTAGAAAATACAGAAAATGTTTGGAAGCATAGGTGTTCCGGAACTCTTAATCATTCTTGCTATTGCTCTGCTTATTTTTGGCCCTAAAAAGCTCCCCGAAGTTGGCAAATCCATAGGCAGGGCTTTAAGAGAATTCAGAAAGACTTCAGATGAGATCAAAGGAAAAATCGAGGATGAAATCCAGGCTGAAGAATTCAAAGAAATCCAAAGAGATATTGATAATATAGGGAAATCAACTCCAAGCCCTTATGACCAAGACCAGGAACCTGAGGAAAAAAGCAACATAAAAGAAAAAAACAAACAGGAAACCAAGAGTGATGAGGAAGGTAAGAAAAAGCCCTGACAGTATGACCTTCCTTGAACATCTTGAAGACCTCAGGAAAAGAATATTTTACTCATTCCTGGCGGTTGTTATTTCTGTGATTCCCGCCTGGTTTTTCCATAAACAGCTCTACGCCATCTTGGCTGTCCCTATCACCAAATACCTTCCTGAGGGCAAAACCCTTACTTTTATTTCTCTGACAGCCCCTTTTATGCTTTACATCAAAGTCTCTTTCCTGGCTGCCATTCTTTTTGCTTCTCCTTTTGTCTTTATTCAAATCTGGTATTTCATATCTCCGGGATTGTATAAGAAAGAGAAGAAATCGGTCATCCCCTTTGTCTTATTCTCTTCGCTGTTTTTTATTTCAGGAGCGGTGTTTGCCTATTTTATTGTGTTTCCTTTTGCTGTTCGTTTCTTTTTATCCATGGGTGAAGGTTTTGACCCGATCATTACCGTGGATCAGTACTTCACTATCGCTTTAAGGGTTATTTTAGGCATTGCCCTTGTTTTTGAACTTCCCACCCTGGTTTATTTTTTCTCCCGGTTCGGCATCATAACAGCAAAAATGATGATCAAGTACTTTAAGTATGCCGTGCTCATCGTCTTCATCATTGCGGCTGTCATCACCCCCACTCCTGACCCTATAACCCAAACTATTGTGGCTCTCCCCATGCTGGGGCTTTATGGTTTCAGCATATTGATCGCTCTTGTGGTGGGCAAGAAAAAAGAAAAAAAGAGAAAGCAAGAAGAAGAGGACCTCGCCGGATAAATGACTCAATTTAAAACCATAGGACTGACCGGGACCAATGCTTCGGGAAAGGGAGAGGCTGCAAAATTTTTTGTAAAACACGGTTATGATTACATCTCACTTTCAGATTTCATAAGAGAAGAGCTCAAAAAAAACAGCATAAAAATAACCAGAGACAACCTGATTATTACAGGCAATCAAATGAGGGAAAAGCACAGTCCTGATATTTTAGCCCAAATGGCAGTAAACCGAATAACAGGTAAAACAGTCATTGACAGCATCAGAAATATTAAAGAAATTGAATACATAAGAAATCATACTGAATTCATCCTTTTATCCATTGACGCTCCCCCTGAAATCAGATTCCAGCGGGCAAAAAAAAGAGGGAGGCATGAATCAGTCAAAACTTTAGAAGAGTTTATAGAAATAGAAAAAAAAGAAATGACCAACAAAAATAAAAGACAGCAGTTAAAAAAATGCATGGACAGTGCTGACTTTAAAATCATAAATCAAGGAACTCTTAAAGAATTCCATAAAAAATTGAAAGTTTTCTTATGAATACT
>DASRVI010000063.1:0-2358 GCA_035655135.1 Acidobacteriota bacterium
ATGGCCCCTTCCTATTCTTTTCAAACGGTCAAGCATATCATTGAACCCGATGGTATTTTTGGGCATTTTATTGATGATATTGATTCCAAAGAGCCAGGGACCTTTCACCAGATATTCTTCTCCCTTTTCTCTAATAGTACCGTTAAGGGCGAAAACATCGTTTTTAAGGGAACAAACTATGCCAATCTTTTGATAGCGAAAGTTATTAACGAAAGTAGTTAACAAATTGGAAGAAGAAAAAGCGGTTTTGGTGCCGGTTCCTATGACCGAGATATCATCAGCGGCTTTAAGACTGAAAATCTGAGGAATGTTTTTACTTTTATCTGATTCAATGTGCAAAAAGAATCTCTCCGGTTGTCCATAAGAAATAGCCAGATCCCTGACTTCTCCATCAATTATTCCCGTCACTCTTCCAAAGGGAACTATTCCGGTCAATTTTTCCAAATTGATATCCCGGAAATTGATCTTTGAAAGAAAAGTTCTGTTCTTGGAAAAAGGCTTTTTAACTTCGATGTTGTCGACTTTAATTCTTCCGTCAAATACGTTCATTTCTACGATCCCATCTGTTTTTAATTGGTTTGGGTTCATAACAACATGCGAAAACTCTGCTTGAACAGTGCCTTGAACAGGCAACTCAAGATTTGGAAGCAGGGATAAGATTTCTGTTTTTTCAAGGGATAAAGAAGAAAAGAGTTTGAATTCTGGAAAATAATTCAAAGACGTTTCTCCCAGATGAAATTTCCCATCCCCCAGCTTGAAAGAAATGGGTTTGATAACAAATTGGCCAGGTCTGGCGTGAATATCAAGGCAAACAGAATCAAGGCAAAAAACAGGCGTCATTAACTCTCCAATTAAAAGAAAGCCAGAGCTATTTTCCCTGTTATCAACAGGAGATGAGTCATTGTTAAATGGAATTTGGAAGGGAATAGAGGCATCGATTCTCTGTATTTGTAGATTTTTTTTCTCATCTTTTAAAGAACAGTTTTCAATATGAAGAAGTCCTTCAACTTCGAAGACGTTTCTTAATCTTTCGATATGGGCTGTGGTTTTTATTGTTCCCTGCAAGTCATAAGATGACTCACCACCGGTTAAAATCTCTTGAAAGCCGGCCAGGTCGAAAAGAGTAAGATTCGTGTCGGTCTCAATTAATCTCTGTTTCCCGTAACCTATTTTTCCTTTGGCTGAAAATTCGCCTAATTCTCCTATACCAAGTTTAAGGGAGAGGTCTTGAAGGTTTTGCTCAAAGGGATCAAGAACTCCTTTCAAGGTCGTTTCTAAATTATATTTTTGCCAGTTTAAATAATAAGTCTTCCACAAGGATTCTCCCTGTCTTAATTGTAAATCAAAGGAAAAAGGAACAGTCTTTAAAGGAAATTTCAGTTCACACTGCAGATTAAGCCGGCTGATCAAGGATTCCGCGGCTATGGTGAAGTCAGGATTGTGAAAGGTTAATCCGGACACATCTATAGCAACCTGTCCCTTCCAGGGATTCTTTTTGATGTTTCCTCTGTGTTTCATTTCGGCTTTAAGATCAAACAATCCTTCCGATTCCCACGAAAAAAGCCTGTCAGATATAATTTGCGGAAATAAAGTTAGTGCTTTTTGTATCTTAATTCCGGACCAGGAGAGTGAAAGATGTTTTTCTCCATCAATGCCCGGGCCTACTTTTCCTTTGATGGTTAAAGGAGGCAGGGATGGGAATGAAAAGACAAAAGAACCATGCTCAACCATCATAGATGGAAAAAGGAAACTGGCTCCTCCTTTAAAAGAAACAGTTGGGATGTTTATTTTATTTTCTTTAAAAGAAAATGAAGTTTCTTCCATTAAACCCGTCCAAGAAACTTCTTCCAGGATTAATTCTTCGTTAGCATAAGAAAGCGGCGCCTGGATTTCCAGGTTGTCGAAAGTAATTTCATTCATTTGAAAGCGGCCTTTGGCTAGAGTTAAAAGACCTTTAACTTCTGTTTTCTCTGTAGAAGCTGTAATATTCAAATCAGCCATAAAGAGTCCTTTTGTTTCAGTGTCCGGGATTTCATATTTCAGGTCAAGAGGGCCTAAATCTAAATTTCCGGTGAAAAAAAAGTGCTTTTCATCTCCATCAACAATGCCTCTTCCTTGGAAAGCGGTTGGTCCGGAGACCTGTAACTGAACCCAGTTTATACCGAGCTCTGGCAGGTAAGATTCCAGCAAGGTCTTCGATTTTCCAATGTCTGCCAGGCGAATCCTGGAGGAAAAAGAATAAAATGGTTTATTGAAATCAGCTTCTGCCTCAGCAGCAAGCCAAATATTGGGGGAAAGACTAAGTTCGTATACTTTGAGAGAAAAGATATTTTTCTTCGGGGGCAGGAATAGTTTTAG
>DASRVI010000064.1:0-2051 GCA_035655135.1 Acidobacteriota bacterium
CCGTGTCTGGAAGTGGACCAAACAATGGTTCCAGGGATTTTTCCTTTAATGGATGCCAGAGCCTTCATTTCCTTAAGGGTGGGTGTGGTCTGAAAAGAACCCAGAAGAAGGAGGGGTATGAATAAGAGAATAAGAAATTTGAGTTGGTGTTTCACTTTGATGCGTCCTCCTTTTTTTATTTTTTTCTGCTTAAAAAAGCTCTGTTGAGCCAGGCAGTCCCCAGGTAACAGAAGTTCAGGATTAAAAGGAGTTCCAGAATGTCAGAGGATAATGCGAATTCAGGGTGCTTGATATACACCCACTCTATCATATCCCGCACCAGCGAAGCCCAGATGAGTCCGGTTATAAGACCGGGAATGAGCACAAACAAAATAGGTGCGGCGTGTTTTCTGGCTAGTGCTGTAAGGGCAAACAGGAGAATGACCGCGGCTGCACTAAACCACAGAGGTTTTCTCAGAGGGTTACCGGTTTGGGCTGTGTTGAAAATTTTTAATATCATATAAAGGTTGATACATAAACCCAATGCAGCGGCTGCAGCGATGACCCACAGAATAGTGATGAATGACCGGGCATGACCTTTGGTTTGCTTGGGTGAATTTGAGAACAGGGCCCAGGGGATGTTTTTTTTGATTTGTTCCCCGTGAGTGATGAAAATAACCGCTCCTAAAAATCCGAAAAGAACTGTTCCCAGGCTGGAAAGTATGGGGGATTGGAATGTCCAGTTGATGCCCTGGAATTTATTTAAAAGAACTTGAATGATCACATTGACGCCTGCTCCTGCTAGAAATCCATAGACACCAGGAGCCAAATGTTCCTCAAACCGGGAAGAAGTTACAACCTCAAAAGCGAGAAATCCTAAAATGATAAGGGTGCCTATCAAGAACGCTTCCCAGGGAAAGGATTGAGCTGCCTTTGCTTTATAGAAGACCGCAGCCCAGCAAAAAACAAAGTCAGCAAGGAAAAAGAGAGTTCTGAATCTCATTTCAATTCATTATAACGGTGATGGTTTTGTTTATCAACATGAGTGTGGAGTCGTTGTATAATAAAAAGAAGGGTATGGGATGTGGATACCTCATCCCATGCCCTTCCCATTATCGGTCAAATAAACTCTATCGCTGAATGGGAAATGCTTGCGCTTGACTTAAAAAAGCGGTTTGGGGTAATCTATCATCTTGATTTATGTGGAATCAATCCTGAAATAAGAAGGGTAGGAAATGAAGAAATTAACAGCGTTATTAAGCCTTTTTTTTATAGCTGGTTCAGCCTTTGCTTCTGATTATCGGATTGAACTGAAGACGAGCTATTTCAATCCTTCGGAACAGGTATTTAAAGACATCTACGGCGGTGGATCCATGTACGGGATCAAAGCAGAGAAAAGCCGTGTTTATAAAAAATTTGGAATTATAGTTGAAGCCGGGTATTTTGAAAAAAAAGGGAAACTTTCTTTCACCAAGGAAGACACTACAGTCAAAATAACATTTTTAGGGCCTGGAATCATTTACCAGCTAACCAAAGGGAGGTTTGATTTGTATGGAGGTGCTGGATTTCGGTACTATTACTTTGAAGAAAGAAATCCTATTGGCCATGTGCAGCAGGGTAAGTGGGGTTATTTTTTAAGTGTGGGAACCTATATCCATATAATGAAAAATTTCTATGCTGATGTGGGTATCAATTACTCCGGATGTCAAGTGAAACCCGCCGAGCTGGAAGTTGAAATCGGAGGCATTGAAGCCGGAATTGGCTTGGCTTATGAGTTCTGATTCTGAAGTTCATTCCAAAAAAAATAAGGTCATGGAAATCATTATTTATTTCTACAAGAAATTTATATCAGAGGATGCTTTTCTCATCGACCGGGTAAGGACCATTCACACACGAGAAGGTGTGTTTGGCCTTATAAAATATGTATTCAGAAAAATATACCGGTGGGTCCTTTTTCAAATTGATCCAGATATATTTATGAGGGTTCAATACAGGGATTGGCAGAGGCACGTGGAAAAAAAATATCTCAATCAAGATTATATGAAAGAATTGAATCAATATGTCGGGGATGA
>DASRVI010000065.1:0-3867 GCA_035655135.1 Acidobacteriota bacterium
TTAAAGAGGGTCAACTAGTTACAATTGCAAGAACTGAGTGTAGGGAAGGAAAGAATATTTTGTGTCAATCAATGTACCTATTGCAATAAACAATTTCTATCTTATAGGCGAGACAGAAATAAAGATGGCAGAATGCTGAGTTTTATAGGCATGTCATTTGATAATTTAACTGAATAAATTATACGAGGCTAAAATGGGAGAAAAGTTTTCGGATATTAACATACCTGATTTAAATTTGTTTAAAAAGGGAAAAGTCAGAGATATTTATGAGCTGGAGGATAAGCTGCTCTTTGTGGCATCTGACAGAATATCTGCGTTTGATTATGTGCTTCCTTCTCTTATCCCGGATAAAGGAAAAGTACTGACTCAGATTTCGAAATTTTGGTTCGAATTCACTTCTTTGGTCTGTCCGAATCATATGATTACTGCTGATTTCGAGGAGTTTCCTGGATTTATTAAGAAATATAAGAGCCTCATTGAAAAACGATCTATGCTGGTTTTCAAAACTGATGTGATACCCATTGAATGCATTGTGAGGGGATACATTTCTGGCTCAGCTTGGAAAGACTATAAAAAAGACGGAAAGGTAAGCGGGATAAAGCTGCCTTCAGGGATTAAAGAGTCAGATCAACTGGGTGAGGTGATTTTCACCCCCTCTACCAAAGCTGAACAGGGACATGATGAAAACATATCATTTAAACAGATGCAGAAGGAAATAGGAGCAGAGATGGCCCAGAAAATTAAAGAGGTCAGCATTGCCCTTTATCAAAAAGCATCCCTGCATGCTCTGTCAAAAGGCATATTGATCGCTGATACAAAATTTGAATTCGGGTTGAGAAATGGAGAATTGGTATTGATAGATGAAATATTTACGCCGGATTCATCAAGGTTTTGGCCTGTAGACAGCTATTCACCCGGAGGTCCTCAGCCCAGCCTGGATAAACAATTTGTGAGAGATTATCTGGAAAGCACAGATTGGGATAAAAATTCACCCCCACCGAAACTTCCTGATTCTATCATTGAGCAGACCGCTCAAAGGTATAAAGAAATTTATTTTAAATTAACAGGAAAAGATGAACTATAAAGCCTCATATCCAAAGGAATAGATTAAATATGGGAGATACTGGATGATTGAGGGATAAAGGAACAGGAGGGAACAATGGTTTTTAATTGGCTGGATGTGATACTGCTTATCATCCTTATTATTACTGTTATTTTGGGATTAATCAAAGGTCTGGTGAGGCAATTAATTGGGATTTTAGCTGTCATAGTGGGAGTGATACTGGCCATGGCTTATTACCCTTATGTTTCAAAAGCAGTCAAGCCTCTTTTTTCAAATGAAGCGCTGGCTCAATTTCTTGGATTTTTGATTATATTTGTGGTTACTCTAATTTTGGGGTGGATTATAGGAAGGCTGTTCTCTAAGGCAATGAAAGGCTCTCTAAAGTTTTTAAACCATTTATTTGGAGGGGGGCTTGGTCTTATAAAGGGTATTCTGATATGTGGCATTATTGTTTTTGCTCTGCTTGTTTTTCCTGTTGAGAATAAAGCTTTAGAGGAATCAGAGCTGGCTCCTTACTGTCTTAAAGTCACTCAAGCCGCCGTTGACTTGATTCCTTTGGAACTTAAAGAGAAATTCAATAAGGCTTATAATGAGATCATAAAAAAAGGAAAGAAAGATGCCGAAAGAGTCTAAGGATTTTTCTCTCCACCAAAAGATGGAGATCTTGATTGATGATCTGGTTGACAATGAAATTCCGCTCAAAGAGGCATTGAAAGAATTTGAAAAAATTTATATAGAAACAGCAAAGAAAAAACACCAAGGCAATAAGACAAAAACAGCTGAAGCCCTTGGGATCCACCGCAACACTCTCTATAATTTATGTAAAACCCTCAAGATAAAGTAATTCATAAAATATGTATGCATTATCATACATATTTATCATGATCCAGATTCTTACCAAAAGTTTTATTTATTCAGAACATGGCTATTACGTTAATTTCTGTAGTCATTTTTATTTTATGCATACATATTTTACCTTGACAGGCAAGCTGATCTTGCCGCATCTGCTTCGTTGCATGGTATTCGCGGTGAAGGACCACAGCTTCACACCCTGCGCCTCGCATCTACGGCAACCTTAGCTTGTGAATTTCCATGAGTAATTCATAAAATATGTAGGCATTTTCATGCAAATTTTCTATGATAATTTAGCAGTTTCTAAGAAGGACTGCTAAAAAATTTCCATTTCCTATTGACAATCTAAAATTTTTTGGATATATTAGCAATCATCATATAAGACTGCTAAAATACCAAAAAAGGAGGTCTAAATGAAGATTAGTCCTTTATATGACAGAGTTCTTTTAAAACGTCTGGAAGATAAGAAAAAAAAGAAAGGCGGTATTATCATCCCCGATACAGCCAAAGAAAAACCACTTGAAGCTGAAGTCGTGGAAGTTGGAAAAGGAAGACTCGAAGGAGACAAAGTTGTTCCTCTTGAAGTCAAAAAAGGGGATAGAGTTTTGGTTGGAAAATTCAGTGGAACAGAGGTAAATATTGATGATGTTGAGTATGTTATTGTTCGCGAAGAAGAAATTTTGGCTAAAATCAAATAGTTTATGAAAAGGAGTGAACAAAAATGGCAAAAAAAATAACATTAGGTCCAGAAGCTAGGCAAGCTCTCTTAAAGGGAGTGGATGCCTTGAGCAATGTTGTCAAACAGACCCTAGGACCAAGGGGAAGAAACATTGTATTGGAAAAAAAATTTGGATCACCCACCAGTACAAAAGATGGAGTGACGGTCGCTAAAGAGATAGAGCTTGAAGAACCTGTTGAAAATATGGGTGCCCAGTTGGTGAAAGAGGTTGCCTCAAAAACTTCTGATGTGGCTGGGGACGGGACCACAACCGCAACCATATTAGCTCAGTCCATCTATTCAAAAGGATTAAAGTATGTCACCGCAGGCGCAAATCCTAGTCTTATAAAAAAGGGAATAGATAAAGCTGTTGAAGTGGTGGTCGAAGAGATGAAGAAGCTGAGCCGTAATGTGAGCGGTGAGATGATAGCTCAAGTGGGAGCCATCTCTGCAAATAATGATGAGTCTATAGGAAAGATCATTGCTGAAGCCATGGATAAAGTTGGAAAAGACGGAGTGATCACAGTGGAAGAAGCTAAAGGATTAGAGACCACTATGGAGATTGTTGAAGGAATGCAGTTTGATCGGGGATACCTTTCTCCCTATTTTGTCACTGATTCCGATAGGATGGAATGTGTACTTGAAAATCCGGTGATTCTTCTTCATGAGAAAAAGATCAGCAATCTGAGGGAACTGCTTCCGCTTTTAGAAAATGTGGCTAAGATGAACAGACCTCTGCTGGTTATAGCTGAAGAGTTAGAAGGAGAGGCGCTTGCCACTCTGGTTGTCAATAAACTGAAAGGTACTTTCCAGTGCGCTGCGGTTAAAGCTCCTGGTTTTGGCGACAGGCGCAAAGCCATGCTTGAAGACATAGCCATTCTTACAGGAGGCCAGGTCATCACTGAAGACATTGGTGTTAAGCTCGAAAATGTATCCGTGGATTGGTTAGGGGAAGCAAACAAAATAGTTATTGACAAAGATAACACCACTATTGTGGAAGGAAAGGGAAAATCTGAGGATGTCAAAGCTCGCGTCAAACAGATCAGAGCTCAGATCGAAGAAACAACTTCTGATTATGATAAAGAAAAGCTTCAAGAGAGATTAGCAAAGATGGTCGGCGGAGTCGCCTTGATCAAAGTTGGAGCTGCCACAGAAACAGAACTGAAGGAGAAAAAAGCTCGTGTTGAAGATGCCATGCACGCCACTAAAGCTGCTGTTGAGGAAGGAATTGTTC
>DASRVI010000066.1:0-2785 GCA_035655135.1 Acidobacteriota bacterium
CGGCTTTGCCTGAGATTGCAGGGGAGGCTGCCCTTTATTTTGATCCTGATCAGCCCCAGGAAATGGCAACTGCCATTTTAAAGTTACTCAAAGATGATGATTTAAGAGAAAGGTTTATTGAATCAGGTAAAAAAAGAGCCAAACACTTTGATTGGGCAAAAACTGCCAGAAACACCTTAAGCTATTATCATAAGGTATATGAAGAGAAATAAAATAACCTGGATTATTCACGAGTCGAGGTTATATAGAGCTTAAAGAAATTCAGGTGTGGCTGAAGCGACATTGAAGATTTAGCCTTCTGATGAGTTTTTTGAGGGTATCCGGCGAAGCCGGGCGGCGAGTATGTTTGACCCACGGACGGGGGGAGTTACGCAGCCGCCGAGAAAAACGAAGAAGAATGGCGTTAAAAATCTGAACGGAGCACAAGCCATATCTGAATTTCAGATCGGCTCGCCTGAAAGGTAAAAAAATGGCGATTAAAATAAAAAATACATACAGGAAAAATGTTCAAGTCATTGTTCTTGAAAAAATCTTGTTTATCGCTGAAAATAAAATGATAATGAAAACATCGCCATTTTTTTATGAATAGGTCAGGATAATAAGTGGAAGGGGATTAACAAGAGATTGAAAATAGCTGTTGACTGTTATGAGGTGACTGAAGGGCTGACCGGAGTTGGACGAGTTATTCATAATATTCTACTTTCTTTATGCAACAGGGAAAGCCATGATTTTCTTGCTTATACCCGCCAAAAAATTAAAGATTTTTCAAAATGCACCAATATAAAACAGGTTATTCTTCCTGAAGATAAAGGGTATTTTAGGTGGCAGAATGGGGCTTTTTTTAGAGAAATAAAGGAAGAAAATCCAGACCTGCTCATAGCTCCCAATTACACTCTCCCTTTTTTTTTCAAGTCAAAGTCTATTCTTTTTGAGCACGATGTTTCATTTGCCTCTCATCCAGATTGGTTTCCAAAAAGAGAGAGATTAAAGAGAAAATATTTGGTTAAAAGAAGTCTCCGTAAAGCCTCATTGATAATGACCTTGTCTGAATTTTCCAAAAAAGAAATAATCCGCTGTTTTTCTATGTCTCCTAATAAAATCAAGGTGATATACTTAGGAATCGGAGAAAGATTTAAGCCAGCCAAAGAAGAGGAGATTTCAAAATGGAAAAAAGAAAAAGGATTAAAAGGGAAAAAAATAATAGGATATTTAGGTTCTATTTTTAATAGAAGGAATATACCTCTCTTGGTTGAGTCAGTGAGACTTTTAAGAAAAGAATTTCCTGAAGTCATCCTTTATGTAGTGGGAAAAGACTTGACTTATCCTCCCCAGGATATAAAAGAAATTCTCAATGAGAATTGGATTGTCTGGGAAGAAAGTATTCCAGAGCCTGAGCTTCCAGTCTATTTGTCTTCTTTGGATGTGTTTTCATATCTTTCTGACTATGAAGGATTTGGACTTCCTCCTCTTGAGTCTTTAGCCTGCGGTACAATTCCTGTGCTGTTAAAGAAGAGTGCTTTATTTGAAGTCTATTCAGATTTCTCCATAATGGTTGAAAATCCGGATATAAAAGAAGTTAGAGATCACTTGAAACAAGCCTTGACTGATAAAGAGAAGGTCAACTCGCGGCTCAGTGCTTTCAAAATAAAAAGAGTTTATTTTTCTTGGGATCGAGTAGCCGAAGAATTCAAAACATATATCAGCGAGGTAGGAAGTGAAGGATAAAGAGAATATCATCCTCTCTGTTATTCTGGTTAACTATAATGGAAAAGACTATATTTCAAAATGTTTGGATTCCATAAAGGAGAGCATACAGGGAATAAAAAGTGAGATCATTGTGGTGGATAACCATTCAACAGATGGGAGCGCAGAGATATTACAGAAGAATCATCCAGATATCCGGTTACTGCGAAATCATAAGAATCTGGGTTTTTCAAAAGCGAATAATCAGGGCTTAAGAGCCAGCTCAGGAAATTATATTCTCATTATAAACCCGGATACTAGGTTGTATTCCAATTCAATAAAAAAACTTTTAGCCGAAATAAAGAAAAGCCCTGATATTGGGGGAGTAGGACCAGCTTTAATCAACAATAAGAAGGATGTCCAAGTATCATTTGGAGGCAGAGTCAATTTTTTTTCTGAAGCCCTCAAAAAGACATTTCTAAATCGTTTCTACAAGTATCAACTCAAAAAAAATGGTAAAAAAAGAGACGTCGAATGGCTGAGCGCAGCGTGCTTTATGTCGACTCAAGAGGTTTTGAAAAAGGCAGGGATGTTTGATGAAAAGTTTTTCCTCTACTTTGAGGATATAGACCTATGCAAGAGAATAAGAAAAGAGGGGTGGAGGCTGGTGTATCAGCCGGAAGCAAAGGTCTTTCATGAAGGAGGAGCAAGCACCAATAAAAGAAAGCTCAACAGCCGGTTTTATTATAGAAAAAGCCAGCTTTATTTTTATCGAAAACACAGCCCTGCTTTTTCTTTTTTTCTGCTTCAGGTCTTTCTCAGTATAAATTTTATTTTTGTCTTATTTCAGGGTTTCTTTAAAAAGAATAAAAATTTAAACGATAGAATTCGATTCTTCAAACTATTGACCTGAATTATTCACGAGTCATAGCTTAAAGAAATTCAGGTGTGGCTGAAGCGACTTTGAAGATTTAGCCTTCGAATTTATGAAGATGATCCTGGGATATTCACAAGTTGTGGTTTCGTTATGGGAGAAGGGCATGGGATGAGGCATCCCCTATGAGGGCTGAGCGGGCATGGTTCCTCTTTAGAGGAGAGCGAA
>DASRVI010000067.1:0-2567 GCA_035655135.1 Acidobacteriota bacterium
CATAATAACATTCATCAACAGGAGAAATCCAAAAAGAATCAATAATGAAGTAAGTAAAAATTTTTTCACATTAATTCACCTCCCTTTTGTACTAATCTCTCTTTTTATATTTAGTCGTATAAAAAGTCAAAAAATTGGAAATATCCTGTTAAAAAAGGTACACTGAAAAAAATAATATCAATAATCCAAAATTGCTATTATCATAGTGGTGAGTAGACCGGGGAGTTTCACCCCAGCCCCTCGCAGAACGGTACGTGAACCTCTCGACTCATACCGCTCCCACCATCCAAATCTCATGGTTTGACTCCAAAACGCCAATGGGCAAACAAACTGGGATTGTTCTTGTATACATTCTTTAGCCACATTTTAGCCGACCTGACTTTGTACTGGAATGATTTGTACTTGTTCCGAATCCATTTCAACAGCCGCACATTCAATCTGTGTAAAAAATGCTTAAGAGAGTTTCGCCTAAATTTCCCATAATAGTTTATCCATCCTCTCAGTTTCGGATTCAACATCTCAGCCATCTCTTCAATGCTCATATCCACCCGGCGTTGAATCCTCATTCTTCTTAACTCACTTGCCTTTTTCTTTAATGCTTCCCTACTTACTGCAGGTGAAAAACTTTTAAATCTTCTTCCTTTCGGTGATCTTGTCCGTCTGGCCCGAAAGGTGTAGCCCAAAAAGGTAAACTCCGTAAACTTGTATTCCGCTTTCCGATTACTGTCTTTACAGTAAACAATCTTCGTCTTCTCCATGTTCAGTTCCAACCCACATTTTTCCAGCCGTTCCTGTATTTTGTTCATTACATACGCTGCCTGATTTAACGTTCTGCAGTGTATAACAACATCGTCAGCATATTGCTCTAATTCAACTGCCGAAAACTCTCTTTCCATCCACTTGTCAAAAGCATAATGCAGAAAAATATTCGCCAGCAGAGGACTTATCACTCCTCCTTGAGGAGTTCCTTTATCTCTCTCCCTCGTCTCTCTTCCTTCCTTTTCCACCTGAGCTTTCAACCATCGCTCAATATACATCTGTATCCAGCTTTCCTCTGTATGTTTCTCTACTGCACGCATCAACAGGCGATGATCCAGATTGTCAAAGAATCCTTTGATATCCAGGTCTATCACCCAGTCGTTTCGCCAGCACTGTTTTCTGGCTTTGGCGATCGCATCATGAGCGCTTCGTCCGGGCCTGTATCCATAAGAGTTTCTGTGAAAATGTGGTTCAACCCGGGGTTCCAACACATCTCTAACCACCATCTGGGCTACCCTGTCCCCTACGGTCGGTATTCCCAGTTTCCTGACCTTACCGCCTTTCTTTGGAATCTCCACCTCCAGTACCGGGGGCGGAAAATAACTTCCTGATGCCATCCGGTTCCGCAGTTTGTAGAGATTGTCTTCCAGTTTCGCCTCATAATCTTTCAGGCTTACCCGGTCGACTCCTGCACTGCCTTTGTTCGCTTTTACCTTCTTATAGGCCTCCCATACCTGACGTTTTGTAATCGGTTGAGACTTTTGTTTAAGCAAGATAGGTCCTCCCGCTCCTGCGGTTGTCAATCCTCCTCAAACAGATGACCCCAGCCCTTCACTCCACTCCTATTACCGAAGCTTCTTCACTACTACAGCCAAGTCCGCCACTGAATACCGTATTGATACTATCAGCCTTAATGGTTCTCATCTTGGGCCTTTCTCTTAGCATCAGTATCCAGCTTCCCATGTTCTGTATAACAGCCTGGGTAAAGTTCATGCCGCCTTTATGCCGAGCACCGCACAGCCAGTATGCAGGTTTTCCGCTGTGCTCATCCCGATTAGCCTATCATCTCTACGGTTTTGATGCTGAAAATAAGCAAATTTTCGACACTTCATCCAGCGGTTCACTTCCGTTCATCTCCTTCACCCATACCTGACCTCCTCTCAGGAAGGCCTTTTCCCTGACGCTCACCACATATGCTCTTAATATATGCAGCTCAGGGCGGTTTGGTGACTACTCCTGCAAGTCGTCACCAGAGGGCCTACCTCCATCTGTAATACAGCTTCTCATGGCACACCATAGGAAATTGGTTTTTTTGTTCATGATGATTTTTTCTGAATTCCATCAAATTTGATATATGCTGAAGGACTTCAATCCTGTCCATTTTGGGCATTTTTAAATCTAGTAAGACTATATCTGGTTCTTTCTCATTCACTATTTTAAGCCCATCTACTCCATCGAGCACAGTGAATACATCATAGCCTTCAGGAGTTAAGGCTTTTTTTAAAAAAAAGCACACATCCTTCTAATCATCGATTACTAAAATTTGAGGTTTTTTTCTCATTCTTTCTGCTCCATTTTTAATATTAGGCTTTGTCCCAAAGTGACGGGAAACATTATATCCATGCATAGGAAACTCTCAAGTTAGAAAACCGCAACGGCTTATGTATTTCCACAGAGTCTCTTGTTTCAATGATCCTCTTCTCTGTAGGTTTTTCACACTTGAGGTCTTCTCGCTTCTCCTCCGTAAACAGTTGATCAATAAAGACCTAGTCCAAAAGATAATGCACTGGCGCCATACAGGCTTCAAT
>DASRVI010000068.1:0-3401 GCA_035655135.1 Acidobacteriota bacterium
ATCGGTCATCCTATAACAGGAATCAGGGTGGTTCTCAGTGACGGACGGTCTCATCCTGTGGATTCTTCAGACATTGCCTTCCGCACAGCAGCGAGAGAAGCCTTCAAATGGGCTTACACTAGAGCCAACCCTCAAATTTTGGAGCCTGTGATGAAAGTCTCTGTAGACGGTCCTTCTGAATTCGCTGGAAACATCTTTTCTTCTCTAACCAAAAGAAGAGGTATCATCATAAGTTCAGCGGAAGACGGAATATTTGTGAGAGTGGATGCGGAAGTGCCTTTAAAAGAAATGTTTGGCTATTCCACCACTCTTCGCTCCTTGACTCAAGGCAAAGCTGAATTCACCATGGAATTTCTAAAATACTCAAAAGTCCCTAAAAATATTGCCGAAGAATTAATAACAGAATATAAAGATAAGAAAAAATAAATTTACATATGTGGAGAAAATGAGGATGATTAAGTCAGAGATTACAAAAAGAAGTCCTTTGAGAATATTGGAAAAATCAATAAAGGGAGGACTCAAAAAAGGAGAAATAGCTGTGCTCGCTTCAAGAAAAGGAGTGGGAAAAACAGCTTGTCTCGTTCATATCGCTATTGACAAACTTTTTCAAGAAAAATATGTGATCCATGTTTCCTATGCCAGCCGAGTTGATTATATCATCAACTGGTATGAAGATATATTCAAAGAGATCGCAAAAAAGCAAAACCTAGAGCCTTCTCTCAAAACTCATGACAAAATCATAAAAAATCGGGTCATTATGAATTTCAACCAGCAGGGAACAAACACGGAACAAGTACTCAAAAGTGTAGAAACTATGATCAAACAGGGAGAATTCGCTGCAGATACTGTGATTATAGACGGATTTAATTTTTCAGAATCGTCACCTGATGATCTGAGTCGATTCAGAAATTTCGCTGAAAAAGCGAGGGTCGAAATCTGGTTCAGCGCTTCTTTAAAAGATAAGAAACCGCTTTTTGATAAAAAGGGGTATCCCAAAGAGCTGATAAATTTTATGAATGATATTGATGTGTTGATTATTTTAAAATATCAGGACCATTTTATTCGACTCAATATAGCCAAAAATCGCGGATCCTTGAACTCAGAAAAACTTCCGCTCCGTCTTGATCCGGCTACATTTCTTATAGCCTAGCTTTACCTTAAGTCTTTGACCTTTATAATCCCTCCGGAATCCTGGGCAATATAAAGATATCCCTCCTCATCTATAGTGATCCCCTCTTGATTATCTCCTAAAAAAGCATATTCCCTGATGATCTTTCCACTGAGGTCTATCTCTACCAAAATATTATCAGCATCACTAACAATATTCAACAGCCCGGACCGAGAGTCGAAATGCATGGCTGCCGGGTCATCCATTTTTAAGGGGAGGACCCTTAAAATATGGGCTTCACAGACTTTTTCTTGACAGGATTTCAAAGGGATAAGCACTTCCATGACACAAGGAGGATCCCATTGATTTCCCAAATAGAAAGTGCCTCCTTCTGAATGGTTTTCATCTAGAATAAACTGGATGGACTCAATGCCATTATCATAACCCTCCTGTTTTTGGATATACTCAGGATTTCCATTGTAACTCCTGTTTAAAGGAAAAGCCCGGATGACTTCCTTTTTTTCCGGATCAAACTCAAGAATCACATCATCACCTTCTTTGACTATATAAAGAAGACCGGTTTCTGGATTTACAGACACTCCTTCTAGATCACCCGGAACTTTTTGTCTAAAAACAAGGGCTCCGTCTGTCTGCATCTCAACCACCTCTCCCTCGTCACTGACCACAAACAGAGTTTTCCTCAGGGGATGGTAACAAATGCCCGAAGGCTCAGGAATGCCCTGGGAGTCAATATCTCCCCCAAATCCTGGCTCATCCAACCATTGATAAGGAAACCGTATAGTGGGAGAATACTGATCCGCTGAACAAGCCCCCAGTAAAAAAATTAAAACAGTAAATCCCGCTTTGAATCGCATGTTTTTCCTTTCATAATATCAACCTTTCCCTATTATTTTTCGTATGGTAGATATTATTTTATGGTTCATCTTTAATTTTTTATCTCTTTATATGAGTCAGATCAACTCCTGATTTTTTCGCAAAATCAGCCAAGGAGATTCCGTTTAAATGAATCCCAAGATCATCTCTGAAATCCCCTCCCATGGCTGCACCCAGGAGCTGTGGATACAGAAGAACAGGAATATTATAATTTCCATGAAATTTTTGATTGGCTGCCTTTTGTTGGTCTCTGTACATAAGATAACAGGTCTGACACTGAACAACTAAAAAGTCTATTTTTCTTAACATTAGATTATCAAGTTTTCGTCTCACTAAAGAAAGGGCAATGTCTTCAGAGACAGGGAAGCTCTTTCCTCCGCAGCATAAATTCATGGTTTCATAATCAACAGGATAAGCACCGGTGACAGATATAAGGTGATGAAGTGTTTTTGGATTATCCGGGTCATCAAAGTTCTTGAATGCAGATTCTGGTTTCAGAGTATGACATCCATAGTGAGGAGCAATCCGCAGCTTGGATAAATCAATCCTAATTTTTTCTTTGAGTCTGTCAATACCTATGTCTTCATATAAAATCCTTGATATATGTTTTATATTGACTTTACCTTCATACTCTAAATCAACTGTTTTTAGTTTGCTGTTTACTTGATTTCGAGTCTCTGGATCTTTTAATTTTTCGACAGCTTCGGCTAATTGACCTGTGCATGCCGCACACAAAGTCAATATATCCAATCCTCTTTTTTCAGCCAGAGCGAGGTTCATTGAGGCTAACAATAATCCTGCTTCAATGCTTATATTCGTCTGATTCATTCCACAGCAAACAAAATCTTCAATATCAACCAGTTCAATTCCCAATTGTTCACAGATCCATCGAGAAGAAAGTTCGTACTGAAGCACCTGAGTGGGTGTGGTGCATCCTAAAAACAAAGCATAACGTTTCATTCTATGCTTTTCCTTGACCTTTCACCTTATCAATATCTGTTAATTTAATTAGTTTCTTGGCTTTCTCCCCATGACTTCTAAGGTCAGGAAGAGACAACGATTTCCTCTTTTTTCTCAATTCTTCAGTTATGGGAAATATAAGCCCGTTTTTCATAATTTGTTTTGTCTGTTCAATCCATGAACGAGGTGCATAACCTTTTTTTGCTGCCATATTTTTTAAAACATTTAATATATCAAAAAATTTGACATTCTGGGGACAGCGCTGCTCGCAATTATGGCATGTGGCACAGTACCAAATAGTAGGACTGGCCAATACTTCTGCTCTCATCCCCAGTTTGACCATTTTAGCCAGTTTCCTCGGATCATATTCAGGAAATATCTCATGGATAGGGCATCCCGCGGTGCAAGTTCCACAAGCAAAACAGGCATTCAATCCTTC
>DASRVI010000069.1:0-3454 GCA_035655135.1 Acidobacteriota bacterium
TCAACAGTTTGTTTAAATTAAAGCCCATAACAGGAAAAATTGAAAAAAATATCAACAGAATGCTGAGAATCAGCGTCATCACTTCTCTTTTGTGCGAGATTCCAGCTCTGTTAGGACTGGTTTATTTTCTGGCAAAAGGAATCAAGAAAGATTTTTATTATCTTGTCATTCTTTCAGGGGTTCTTCTTCTTTTGTATTTTCCCAGATATACCAGGTGGAGACCTCTTGCGGAGAGAGGAGAGCAAATTGAAGATTAAATTTCTAGGAGCGGCACGTCAGGTTACGGGTTCCTGTTATCTTCTGGAAGCAGGGGGGCTCAATATTCTGGTGGACTGTGGGATGTATCAGGAAAGAAAATTCCTGGATAGAAATTGGAGTCCTTTTGCTGTTTATCCAGGATCTGTGGATTTTGTTTTGCTGACTCACTGTCATCTGGATCATTCAGGCCTTATCCCAAAATTTGTTAAAGAGGGCTTTTCAGAAAAAATATTCATGACCTCTGCCACCCAGGACCTTTTAGAAATCATGCTTCTGGATTCAGCCAAGATTCAAGAGGAAGATGCCGAATATAAGAAAAAAAGACACCAGAGAGAAGGGCGAAAAGGCCCCCATCCTGAAGTTCCTTTATACAAAGTTAAGGATGCCAGGAATTCATTCAGATTTCTCTCAAGCGTTGATTATGCTTCACCTTTTTCCCTTAATGATAAAGTCATGGTTCAATTCCATGATGCCGGTCATATTGTGGGATCGGCTATGGTGGAGATTAAAGTCAAAGAAAATGGAACAGCCAAAAAGATTATATTTTCGGGAGACATCGGCCAGTGGAACAAGCCTATTGTGAAAGATCCTTCAGTGTTTAAGCAAGCGGATTATGTGGTGATGGAATCCACCTACGGGGACAGGGAGCATAAAGATCCTGATCTGCCAGAGACTCAGATTGCCAAAATTATCAATAAAACTTATTCAGCCGGAGGAAAAGTGATTATACCTTCCTTTGCTGTAGAGAGAGCCCAGGAGTTGCTGTATTATTTGTCCCAACTGGTTCGAAAAGACAAGATCCCCTTTCTCAATATATTTTTAGACAGCCCAATGGCAGTCAATGTGACAGATGTGTTTGTCAAACACCAGGAGTGCTATGATAAACAGACCTTGGAACTCATCCGGGAACAGAAGCCTCCTTTTCAATTTCCTGGCTTAAAGCTGGTGAGAACCAGAGAGCAGTCAAAAGCCATTAACGAGATTAAAGGTCCCTGTGTCATCATTGCCGGTTCAGGAATGTGTACTGGAGGGCGGATCAAACACCATCTGGTTCACAACATAACCCAGCCCAATAACACGGTTCTTTTTGTGGGCTATCAGGCATCAGGAACATTGGGACGGCATATTGTCAATGGTGAGAAGCAGGTCAGGATCCACGGAAGATACCGGGAGGTGAGAGCGAATATTGAATACATGGATAGTTTATCAGCTCATGCTGACAGGAAAGCTCTTCTGAAATGGCTTGGATACTTGGATTCGCCTCCGCAGAAGATATTTTTGACCCATGGAGAAGAGCAAGCAGCCCTGAGTCTCCAGAAAGAAGTCGAGAAAAAAGGATGGTTTTTGGTTGTCCCTAAATACAAGCAAAGCTTCAATCTTGGCTCATGAATATCCCAAGATTGAATTCATGTCCCAGTAGATTGTAGTAGAGGGGAAGGGCAAGGGATTCGTCACCCGCTCGATTCACCAGCGATGAATCTCTCTCCCGGTTCGGGCTTCGCTCTCCTCAAAAGAGGAACCATGCCCGCTCCGCCCTCACAGGGGATTCCTCATCCCTTGCCCTCTCCCCTTATAAACATTATACTTCACCTGTATCACGGTTTTGGAAATGCTTACTGAGTGAATTTTATATTTGATATTTGTGATTCCAGACTTTAAAATAAAACAAAATAAAATAAAAGAGGTCAAAAATGAGCTTTAAAGGTTATTTTGCAGGGGATATCCCCCGAAGAAAGTTTCTTGAATTAAGCCTCAAAGGAGGTGCGGCCTTGGTTGCGGTTCCTTCTCTGATGAGTCTGGTCTCATGCAGAGGAGCCAAGACAGAGAAAGAAGTTTTAACCATTGGAAAAGATATTTTAGACAAAACCATAGCCAAAGCACTTGAGAAAGGCGGAGATTTTGCGGATGTGTATATTGAGCATCGGATTTCAAGAGAGATACTTCTCGAAGAGAACAAATTCAAGAGCGGTGTGTATGGAATAAGCCAGGGAGCCGGAGTCAGAGTCATATCAGGAGATAAAACAGGTTTTGCTTATACAGATGAGGTCACTGAAGAAAAATTATTGAATGCCGCTCAGGTCGCCTCCTATGTTGTCGAAGGATCAAAAACAGTCCAGCCTGTATCTATTGAGCCAGAGGATAGGCCGTCCTATATCACCGTAGAGATTCCTCTTGGAGAGGTTGCTGATCAGAAAAGATTGGATGTTATGAAAAGAGCCCATCAAGCAGCCCTTGATTATGATTCTAAAATTAAAATGGCCAGCGTGAGCTATTATGATGAAGTCAGAGGCAGAACCATTGCTAACAGTGAAGGCCTTTATTTGAATGATGAGCTTCCTCTTATGTTTTTCATCGTACAGACTTTGGGTGTGGGAAACAACACCAGACATATGGGAAGAGAAAGGCTCAGCAAGCACATGGGTTTTGAGATGTTTGACAAATACAAACCTGAAGATGTGGCTCGGACAGCAGCCAGAGAATCAGTGGCTATGCTGGAAGCTGAGGACTGTCCTGCCGGGAAAATGGATGTGGTGATGCAGAACGGCTGGGGAGGAGTTTTGGTTCATGAGGCTGTAGGTCATCCTTTGGAAGCGGATAATATAGCTAAAGAGATCGGAGCCTTTACCGGAAAGCTGGGTCAGAAAGTAGCCAGTGATGTGTTCACTATGGTGGATGATGGAAGCATTCCCAATATGAGAGGCACCACTAATTTTGATGATGAAGGGACCCAGATGAAGCGAAATGTTCTGATAAAGAACGGAGTGCTGGAAAAGTATATGACCGATATTCTCTCGGCAGAGCAGATCAATATGGAAAGAACCGGTAATGGGAGAAGACAGAGCTTCCGGCACATTCCCATTCCCAGAATGACCAATACATTCATTGAGAAGGGCAGTGATAAGCCTGAAGATATCTTGAGCTCTACCAAACAGGGTCTGTATGTGCAGAGTTTGAGTGGAGGGAGCGTGAATCCCACCACCGGAGTGTTTAATTTCACCTGCCGGGAAGTCTATCTCATAGAAAATGGGGAAAAAACAGTTCCTGTTAAAGGAGCTACATTAATAGGAAACTGCATGGATATCATCTCAAACATTGATGCTGTGGGGGATGACCTGGCTTTTGGACCAGGAATATGCGGTAAAGGAGGACAGTCTTGTGAAGTCTCGGCTGGTCAGCCTACTGTAAGAATACGCAG
>DASRVI010000070.1:0-13123 GCA_035655135.1 Acidobacteriota bacterium
CTCTACTGAATGATTGTTTTCCTGCATAAATCCTTCCTTTATTAGCTTTCTATCACTATTAGTTTATACAACATTAAGCCCTGTTGTCCAGCCCGATTTTTTCATCAATGGGTTCTTTATGCCCGTAAAATTCCCTCGATCTCTGCAATGATCTGTTTGTCAGAGAAATGTTTGGCTGTGGAAGCTGAGGACGGACAGGCTGCCACACAGGTTCCGCATCCTTTGCAGAGTGCTTCACTAACCACAGAAACCTGTTTTTCTTCATCAAAACTTATGGCTCCATAAGGACATAGATTCAAGCAGAGTTTGCAGCCCGAACACATTTCTGGATCAATTTCAGCTTGAATGGGTTCCATTTCTATCTCACCTTTGGAGATATTGGAGAGAATTCGCGCTGCTGCTGAACTCGCCTGAGCCACTGTATCAGGAATATCTTTGGGTCCCTGACAGCATCCTGCAATGTAGACCCCATCTGTGGAAGTGCTGGTGGGATCGAGTTTGGGATGTTTTTCTAAGAAGAAGCCATCCGGACTTTGGCTAATGGAAAAAAGCCTTCCCATTTTTTCTGTATCTGATTGAGGTTCTATGGCATTGCAAAGTATGACCATATCAACAGGTATTTCTCTATATTTTTTGATCAGAGTATCTTCACACTTTATGATAAGGGGCAGGTTGCCGTTAGAGGTGGGCCTGGACCGCACTACTTCGGAAACCTTTCCGCGTATCACATTGACATCTTCATCCAGGATTCTGGAATAGAATTCTTCGTATCCTTTTCCAAAAGAACGCATATCAATATAAAATTGATACACTTCCGCATTTGTTCGGCCTTTGATCAAATGGGCAAATTTGAGAGCGTACATACAGCAAACCCGGGAGCAGTAAGGATGGAAGTTGATATCCCTAGATCCCACGCAGTGTATGATCCCAATGGCCTTGGGTTCTTTTCCGTTATTCATCACGATATTACCGCCGGTCGGTCCTGTTGAGTTGACAATCCTTTCGAATTCCAGACTGGTGTAGACATTGTCAAACTCGCCATAGCCATAAGGAGTGAGTGCCTCTGAATTAAGGGTTTTGAATCCGGTTGTCACCAAGATCTGGCCTACATTGATCTCTTTTATTTCATCTTTCATATCATGTTTTATGGCTTGAGCTTCGCAAACAGCCTCACATGCGCGGCACTCCACACAAAGTCCGCAGTTCAGGCACCTCAAGGCTTCTTTTTTTGCCTCTTCTTCAGAATAACCCAGTTCAACTTCCTGGAAAGATTGGCTCCGTTTTTTGGGATCAAGTTCCTTCATTTCAGTGCGTTCTTTTTTGGGGATATCTTTGAAAGACGGGGAATACTGGTGAGGACGGTCATTTTCATCTCTTTCTGGAAGCTGGGGGCACCTTCTTGTTTTAAAATCCTCTAAGGGTTCACCCTTTATATATTTATCAATTGATTCAGCAGCTCTTTTTCCGTCTCCCATGGCCGTTATGACTGCGTCTGGTCCGTGAACCACGTCTCCTCCGGCAAAGACTCCTTTGATTTCTGTTTCCATTGATTCTTCATCAACCACAATGGTTTTCCATTTGGTGAGTTTGAGGTGGTCTTCTTTTTCAGCATAAAAAATTTCAGGAGACTGACTGACGGCAATGATGATGGTGTCAATATTTAAGTCATATTCACTTCCTTCAATAGGGATAGGCCTCCGTCTTCCGCTTGAATCTGGTTCACCGAGCTCCATTTTGATGCATTTCATGCCGTTTACTTTTCCGGATTTTCCTAAAACCTCGACCGGAGCGGTTAGGTATTTTATGTTGATTCCTTCTTCTTCAGCAGCTTGGATCTCAACTTCTTCAGCAGGCATTTCTTTTCTGGTTCTCCGGTAAAGGATGGTCACTTCTTCAGCACCGAGACGGAGAGCTGTTCTGGATGCATCTATAGCTGTGTTTCCTCCTCCTATTATGGCGACGTTTTTTCCCACAGGCTGAGGTTTATCAAGACTTATATTTCTGAGGAAATCAACTCCATGATAAACTCCTTCATACTCCTCTTCTCCGGGAATATCCATTTTTCGGCTGCTGTGAGCTCCTGTTGCAACGAATACAGCTTTAAAGCCCTGTTTCTTTAAGGTCTCTATGTCAAAATCTTTACCTAGTTCTTGATTTGTCTTTATAGTGACACCCAGCTTTTTTATATAATCGATATCTCTTTTAAGGATTTCTTTGGGAAGTCTGTACTCGGGAATTCCTACAGAAAGCATTCCTCCCTCTACAGGAAGTTTTTCAAAGATAGTGACTTGATATCCTTTGAGGGCTAAGTCATGGCCGCACACAAGTCCGGAAGGTCCTGACCCGATAATGGCTATTTTTTCTTCTCTCTTTTCCTCTATTTGAGGGGGTTCCGGCTCTCCTTTGTTCTCAAATTCCCAATCAATGGCAAATCTTTTGAGGTTTTTTATGGAAACAGCCTGGTCTACAAATTTACGGTTGCATTCTGATTCGCATGGATGGTAGCAAACACGTCCGCATACACTGGGAAGGGCGTTCTGCTGTCTTATGAGATTGGCTGCCTCCTCAAAACGTCCTTTTGAGATAAGAGTCACATAGCCTGCGGCTTCCTGATCAATAGGACAGGTTTCACGGCAGGGAGATTTGTTGCCTTTATCAATAACATAGGTATTAGGAATTGCCTGGGGAAATGTTTTATATATGGCTGAACGCATTGACTGGTTTTCTTCAAAAGGATTTGGAACGCTTATGGGGCATACTTCTGAACATTCTCCGCAGGAAGTACAGGCATCTTCCACAAACCGGGCTTTCTTTTTGACTTTGACTGTAAAATTGCCAATAGCTCCTTCCACTTGTTCCACTTCGCTGTAGCTGAGAAGTTCAATGTTTTTGTTTTGAGCGATCGAGACCATTTTTGGAGTGAGGATACACGCTGAGCAGTCTAAAGTAGGGAAGGTTTTGTCAAATTTAGCCATTTTTCCTCCGATGGTGGATTCTTTTTCAACTAAATAGACTTTATTCCCTGATTCAGCTATCTCCAGAGCAGCTTGTATTCCAGCAATCCCTGCACCAACGATTAAAGTTTCTGGATTGACTTCAACTTTAAATGGATTGAGAGGCTGCTGGAGAGCCACTCTGTTTATGGCTGCTTTGATGAGAGAAGTGGCTTTTTTTGTGGCTTCATCTCTGTCTTTATGAACCCAAGAACACTGCTCTCTTATATTGACCATCTGAAAAAGATATCGGTTCATACCTGCTTTTTCACAAGCCATTCTAAATGTAGGTTCGTGCATTAGAGGGGAACAGGAAGCCACAATGATGCGGTTTAATCCTTTTTCTTTGATATCATTTATAATCAGGTCCTGTCCAGGTTCTGAACACATGAATTTATAATCGCGGGCCACGTGGACATTTGGTTCATCCTTTATTGCGTTGCGGGATTTTTCCACATCTACATTGTCCGCAATGTTAGACCCACAGTGACATATATAAACACCTATTTTTATGTTGTTGTCATTCATCTTAGTTCCTTCCTTTTTATTTCTTCAAGATCAAAGGGTATAAGTGAACGGTTAAGGCCCAGCTCACGAGGTGAACCACCCAGAGCGAGACCGACGACTTGAGTGAAAAATAAGACAGGCATCTTGAAATCGGTCTCAAATTTCTTGTTTATTTTATTTTGATAGGCTTCTAAGTTGATTTGGCATAAAGGGCATGTCGTGACAATAGCGTCTGCCTTATTATCTTCCGCACACTCCAATAGTTTTTTATTGAGACCTAAGCCAACATCAGGGTATGTTGTCATGAGCATTCCACCGCAGCAGCGAGTTTTCATAGGGAAATAGACATTTTCAGCTCCGAGTGCTTTACAAAGGCTATCCATCATCTGGGGGTTGTCCTTATCGTCCAATCCTCTTTCAGGCCTCACAATCTGGCAGCCGTAATATTGAGCGATTTTTAATCCCTCTAAAGATTTTTTGGCTTCTGAGGCTATGGTGTCGATCCCCACGTCATTAACCAGGACTTCAAGAGGATGCCGAACTGTTACATTCAAGTTGTACTCTAATCCTCCCCTTCTTAATGCCTGGTTTACTTTTTCCCTTAGGATGCGGTTGTTTTTTAGGATATGATTTGTTTTATAAAGAATAGTATAGCAGGAACTACATGGGGCTATGATATCCCAGCCTTTTTTTTCAGCCATGGCTAGGTTTCTCGCCGATATGACCAGAGAGATTGTTTCTTTGGTAGCCATATAATAGGTGGCCCCACAACAGTTCCAATCATTGATGACATGAAGTTCATGTCCTAATTTATTAAAAACATAATGAACGGATTCGTCATATCCTTTAGCTGATGCTTCAAGACTGCATCCAGGGTAATAAGAGTATTTCATTTTGTACCTCCGAGAAGATAAAGGAAGAATAAGAAAGGAAGATTTTATTTATGATTCCTGCATAGGAATAATACTTTCTAGTATCTCTGCTTCCTTAAGTATTTTTGATAAGTTCTTTGTGTTTTTTATTTTCTTGGGGAAGAACCCTATTCTACCTTTAAGGGCTAACTTTATAAACATAGGAAACATCCCTAAAAGCTTGAATGGGTTTGTTTTTAAACAGTAGGAAATGATTAGACCTGGTTCATAGCTCATGCCAAGCCGATTTACAAACCACACAAAAGAATTGGACAGTGCGTACACAGGAAACTTTTTGGGGAAGATTTCGTTTTCTATGGCAAGACGTTTTAGGGTGTAAATGATATCTGTCACTTTGACTCCTTGGGGGCACCGAACAGTACAGGAATAACAGGATGCACAGATCCAAATAGCCCTGCTGGAAAGGATGGTGTCTATCTCTTTGGCTCTGAAAAGAGCTATAATTTCCCTGGGCGTGATATCCATGGTATAGCTCACCGGACAGGTGGCCGTACAAGTGCCGCACTGTATGCATTTTTTTATGCTTTCTCCTCCAGGTATATTTTTTATCTGAAGCAGAAAAGAGTCTCTAAGTTCTTTTTCTTTTTCGTCAAGCTCACCAGGTTGGGGCAGCTCTTCCTCTACTTTATTCATTTTTTCAGAAGCCTCTCTATCCTTTCGATTAAGTCATCGGCTTTCACAGGTTTGTCAATGTAATCGTCCGGACCTTCCATTCCTTCTTTATCTCCTTTAAATTGAAACCTGGATCCGGTCATTTCTTTAACTGCTGAAATAAAGATCACTGGTGTGTCGTGGACTGCTTTGAATTCTTTTGAGGTTTTGATGGCATGACAAAGAGAGAAACCATCAAAAAGGCTGTCCATCATGATGTCCAGAAGAATAAGGTCAGGTTTTTCTTCGAGGATTTTCTTTTTACCTTCTTCAGGATTAGAAGCAGTAATGGCTTCATATGAAGCTGAATGAAGGATTGGAATGATAGCGTCTCTAAAATCGGGATCATCGTCGATGATCAAAATCTTTGCTCTTGCTTTTTCCATTTTATTTCTCCTTTATTTACTGAAAGCATTTTTTATTGCCAGTTTTAATTCCTCTTTTCCAAAAGGTTTTATAAAATAATAGAATATATCCTGCTCTCTTACTTTTGCCTCTAATTCTTTGGTGTTCTTTTTTGTGGTCAAGATGACTTTTGTTTCTGAATCGATATTTTTAATTATAGAAACAGCTTCGTATCCTTTCATTTCAGGAATTTCGACCGCCATTATAACACAATGAAAATGATTAGAGGTGATTTTTTTTATGGCATCAGTCAATCCTGATGCAGTTTCTACTTGCTGTTCATTAGTTTGAAGAAAAGATAACAATGATTTTCTGTCATCATTATCAGGATCAATGATGAGGATTTTCTTGTTTAAATTTTTCATTTATCATATCCTTGCGGTTATTTTAAATGCAATAATTGTGCCAATTCAGCTATTAGCTGGGAGTGTCAGATTAAATACTTTAACTCCTTTTCATTAAACAAGTTACAAAAATTGCATTAAAAAACTTGAAAATATGTCTCTCATAATGTCAACACCAGAGTGGAAATACTCCACACTTTTTATGATAAAAGCCCCATAAAAAGGGTCTTGAATCGCTAAGGTTGAGGGGCTTGTCCGAAGACAAGCCCCTCTGAATAAAATATTTATTAAAAAGAAAATCGTCCAGAGGTGATAAAGATTGATGCAGGAAGAAATAGGTGGGAAGTGATTTGTTGAGGAATCACTATTCTATTATGGCCATCTCTGCGGACGATTCTTCTCATTATTTTTAGTTCCTTAAATGATTTGTGATTTCTTCTATAGCCTTTTGTACAGATGGACTTAATTTATTTCCTGGTGCCACAGAATTGGGTTGAATCCCAACAACATAAGCTTTTTTTTGCATAGACAAATCTTTAATGCTGGATAAAAAGGGCATGAATTTATGACTCACACTGGACTGACTGAGAACAAAATCAAGGGGCAGAACAGTTATCTTTCCTGGTTTTTCATTAAAGTCCACAGCATCAAAGAAGACAAGCGCATTTTTTTTACTGTATTTATTGAGATTATCGCTTCTTATTATCTCTGATTCCAGCCATACATCTTTAAAACCGAGCCCACGGAGTTTTTGAGCTATTTTTAGGCCACCGGCGTCATCACTGTAATTCTGCTTTCCTGCACCAATATACACAGGGATGCTGTTTTCTCTAATCTCTGTCAGTTTCTTTTTCCAATTATCAGAAGGAGCATGGTTGACTTCAGCCATATGGGCAGAGCAGCTGATGCACGGGTCAAAGGCCCGGACAACAAGTTCCATTCTTTCTTTGATTTTATCTTCCTGTCCTTCATCTAAGAGTTTTTGTGCGGCTGTATGGCAGTATCTTTCTATATCTTCTGCGTTTTGGGCTGTGGGAGTCACAATATCAACATAAGATATTCGGCCGTTCTTGACTTCATGGTGATGGATCAGCAAACCTCTGGGAGCTTCCACAAGTCCTGTTCCTTTCCCATTTTTTGATTTGTATGGAACTGGTTTGGGGTCTTCTTTAAACTTGAGTATTTCATCCACAAGCTCTATGATTCTTTCAAAGCAGTAGCTGATTTCCAGGGCTTGAGCCGCATTGTGAAAAAGAGGATTCACTTTCCAGCGTTTGTTGAAATATTTTTTATACATTTTTCCTGTTTGGCCATTGAACCTTTCCCCTAGATTGTTGACTCTTGCTAAGGCTCCCACTGAAAAGGGTTCTCCTTTGTAGCGGCTGCGTTTACAAAAGGAATGGGAAACCACGAATTCATTAGTGAGTTTTTGATAGTCGTCTCTAAAGAATTTTTCTCCTGTGGAAAGGAGTATTTCGTCTCCCCAAAAGCCATAGTTGTTATGGCCGGGTTCACAGCAGGCGTAAACAGTTTCCTGTTCAGGGTTGTCAGGATAATCAAGGCCACAGAATAATTCCACAGTCTTTTTAACAAAGGGAATAAACTGGATGGCTCTGTTTTGGATAAACAAAAGTTCTTCTCTGGAAGGAAATTTACCGAATCCGCCAATGATAGGATTTTCTCCATGGATAAAGCGCCCGCTCAAGACTTTCATGATATGATTGGCAAAATTTTTCATTTCAAGAGCGATCTTAACTTCCAAATTATAATCTGAGGCCATGGCTATGGCATTTGGATATCCTAAGTAATCAGGAAGAGCAAGGTAGTAAGTATGAAGAGAATGGCTTTCTATCATTTCTCCCATATGCATAAGCTCTCGGCAGAGATAGGATTTAGGATGTATTTCAATATTGAGCGCGTTTTCCATAGCCCGGAGAACTGCGTTTTTATGTGAAAGAGTGCAGATCGCACATATTCTGGGAGACATGCTGACATCTTCTTCAGGTGTAAGTCCTAGGGTCAGTTTTTCTATAAGGCGGGGACCTTCGTATATACTGAATTTAACATCTGATACCACTTTTCCGTCAATAGTGGCTGATATGCCTCCATTCCCCTCAACTCTGGCCAGGTGGTCTACACTTATCTTTTTCATTTTGACTCCTTTTTTAGTTGTTTGAAGAACTCAACCAGTTTTGTGCCTGAATAGTTAGCCATACGCTTTTTTATGGATTCTATGTCGAATCCTTTTTCCTTTAAGAGATGATATTCAGAAGTGAGGTTGGCTCCTTCTACCGGACCCCAGCATCCAAAACAGGGCACATTGTGATTTGGACATATGGAACCGCATCCATCAGCTGTGAGGGGTCCTAAACAAGGAATTCCTCTATTCAAAAGACAATCATTTTCATTGTATTTGCAGGTAACACAAACAGGTCGGGGGTATCTTTCTGGAAGACTTCCTTTCACCGCTCGCGTGAATAATTCTAAAAATTGGTCTTTTCCAATAGGACAGCCAGGAAGATAATAGTCCACTTTTATATAGGCATCTATGGGCTTTGACTGAACAGCTTTGGTGTGCGTCATCTTAATATCCCCATAGACTTCTTTGTATTTTTTTCCCCATTCCTTTGGGTTTGTGAATCTTGCTTGGATCCCACCTACAGTAGCGCATATTCCAATGGCAATCACAATTTCAGATCTTTCTCTTATGTCTTTGAGCTCTTCAATTTCTCTTTCTGTGCTCACTGAACCTTCGACCAGAGCAATATCCAGTTTTCCATCAATATTTTCACTGCTTGCCATAAGAAATGACTGTATGTCCACAGCCTTAAAAATATCAAGGAGTTCTTTTTCGCAGTCCAGAATGAGCAGTGCATCTCCAGCACATCCTGTTAATTCGTATATTCCGATTTTTAATTTGCGGTCGCTCATTATTTCTCCCTTATATTAGCTCTCTCATACGAATAACATCCCAGTATGTGAAAACAGGACCATCCAGACATGTGTAAATATAATCTATAGCACAGTGTCCGCATTTCCCGACTCCGCATTTCATGCGCCTTTCAAGTGTCATCAGGATTTGGTCTTTGGGTATATTGAGTTTTAAAAGCTCCTTGAGAACAAATTTATACATAACAGGGGGGCCGCAAACCAGACTGTAAGTAGCGGATGGATTTATATTCTTTATTTTTGGAAACAGGGTGGTCACAACTCCCACATTTTCTGACCATTGACCTGTATCGTCTTTATCCACAGAAAGATAACACTCCAGGTCCTCCCGTTCTTTTAAAGAGAGGAATTCTTCTCTAAGCAGCATTTCTGCGGGTCTTTTAGCTCCATGAAGGAGGATGACCCTGCCGAACTGGTCTCGATTGTCAAGACAGTAAAGCAGTACTGAACGAAGAGGGGCAGCTCCGAGACCTCCCATAATGATCAATATGTCATTTCCTTTCATCTGTTCCACTGGGAAACCATTGCCGTAAGGGCCTCTGATTCCTATCATATCGTTTTCTTTGAGTCTGAAAATGGCATTTGTGACAGTGCCAGTCTTGCGGATACAGAACTCGAGAAGTCCTGGTCGGGAGGGGGTGGATGATATGGAGAAAGGAGCTTCTCCAGCACCAAGAACTGAAATCATGGCGAACTGACCTATTTTGTACTTAAAGGAGAGCGCTTTTTCCATATCAGCAATCCGGACTTGATAGAATTTTACATCTTCAGTTAAATAGTAAGTACGGACGATTCTTGCTGGTTCAGGAAGAAATGGATTTTCTGATTGATTGAGTTTATTTTCACCGTTCATTTTGTCACCTCTTTATCTAACCTCTTCCAAAAGGCATCCACTTTTTCTCCGTCTAAGGCCTTGCCTACTGTTTTTACATTGATATCCACAGGGCAGGTCGCCACACACCGGCCGCAGCCGACACAACCTGGTTTGCCATACTTTGATATATAAGCCTGAAGTTTGTGTGTGTACCAGAGTTTCAGTCTATCAGCGCTTTTTTTTCTGAAATTTTCTCCCCCTGCAACCTCAGAGTAGCTTTCCAGAGTACAGGCATCCCAACACCTTTTGATTTCGGAATAATTTTTTTCCAGAGCTGGTCGGTCTTCCACATTGTAGCAGTTACAGGTAGGGCAAACATTAGTGCAGGATCCACAGGCAAGGCAGGCGTTTCCTATTTTCTCCCAGAGAGGAGAATTATACATGAGCTCCATGAGATCACCTAAGGCATCAAAATTTATTTCAGTCTTGAATGCCTTCTCTCTTTGGTCACACCACTCAGTGTATTCCTTAATGTCTTTGTCCGATATATCTTCTTCAAATAAATCAGCTTTTGTTTTTATAAGGTCATCTCCTTTGCTTGAACCGATCCACACAATGTATCTTCCGTCAAGTTTGGAGAAGAAAAGGTCGTATCCCTCTTTGACGATGTGAGTTCTGGTTGACTTACACAGACAATTTTCATCAGGCAAGCAAGAGTGTCCCAATAAAAGGGTGTTTTTCCTGGACTCCATATAATAGGGATCATAGAATTCATAGGTGAAGAAGTTGTCCATTATCAGAAGACCGTGTATGTCACAGGGGTGAAGACCGAAAATGATTTTTTTTGAAACGTGGGAAAAGTCTGGTTTATATTCCTTTTCAGAAGCTTTAAACATATTGATTGAAGGAGGGAGAATGATTTTTCTGGGAGGTAAAATCGTTCTGGTGCAGGTAATGTCCATCTGGTTTAAGTCTTCGATGACTTGAAATTTATGTCTATCTGGTTCTTCTTTTACCGGAGCCCATAGATCTGCCTCCTTAGAAATTTCTTCTAAGAAAGGATTTAGGTTTTCTTCCTTTAATTTTACGATTTTCATTTAACATGTCCTTTAACATTCATAAAATTTTCTCAGGATTCTTAGCCTGACTTATTCATAAAAAAATGGCGATGTTTCGTGAATAATCCAGGTAATATACAAATACACAGGTAATTCATATGCAAATTATGTGCCATTACAAGGAGAAAAAGTTTAGGTACTTTATTTTTCTTAAGTGGCTGAATTAAAAGAAGGTAGCTTTTACAGTCTAAATAAGAAAAAAATCATTGGGATAAAAAAATCCAATTATGTAGAGATTTTCCACAGTCAGTGTATAGATATGACACCTGACTTATTCATAAAAAAATGGCGATGCTTATATCATTACTTTATTTTATATTTTTTTATTTTTGAATAGAGAGTTTTTCTATCAATTCCAAGAATTCTGGCTGTCCTGCTTTTATTTCCATGTTGAGACTTAAGAACAGATTTTATATATTCTTTTTCAACTTCTTCTAAAGTTTTCTGTCTTCCTCCCACAGAGTAGGCTATGGAGTGAGAAGAACCTATTCCATGATAGATGAGGTCATCCAATCCAACCTTATTTCCCCTTGTGAGCACCACAGCTCTTTCTATGGTGTTTTCTAATTCACGGATATTTCCAGGCCAATCATAATCCATAATGGCTTTCTTAGCCTCGTTAGTGAAACCTCTGATATCTTTTGATAATTTTTGGTTGTATTTTTGAAGAAAATGTTTTAAGAGCTGAGGGATGTCCTCTTTTCTTTCCCTTAGGGGAGGTATGTTTATGGGAACCACACTCAAGCGGTAAAAAAGATCTTCCCTGAATTTATTTTGTTTAACCCGATCTGCCAAGCTTATATTGGTTGCGGCCAGTATGCGAACATCCACTTTTATGGGTTTGTTGCTTCCTATTCGGGTGACTTCTCGTTCTTGAATAACTCTCAGGAGCTTTGCTTGGATGTTCATGCTGATATTGCTTATTTCATCCAGAAATATGGTCCCTCCATCAGCCACTTCAAATCGCCCGTGCTTGGTTACATGAGCTCCGGTGAAAGAGCCTTTAACATGACCGAAAAGCTCACTTTCAAATAAAGTCTCAACCAGGGCTCCACAGTCGACCACCACAAAGGGAGACTCTCTTCTCAGACTGTGTTTGTGTATTTCAGAAGCGAGAAGTTCTTTTCCTGTCCCGCTTTCTCCAGTAATAAGCACTGTGCTTTCTGTGGGGCTGACTCTTTTCATGATATCTATAACTTTTGCCATGGATTGGCTTTTTCCAATCACCATAGAAAGGTCATGTGGATGTGTTGTTTTATTTTCTGTATAAGTGACTCTGCTTTCTCTGGTGTTGAGAGCTTTTCTCACCATAGTGCGCAGCTCTTCCGGACTGAAAGGTTTAGCCAGGTAATCAAAAGCTCCCTGCTTGATGGTATTAACAGCAGATTCAATGGAAGCAAAGCCAGTGATAATGATGACAGGGGTATCAGGATAAGAATTTTTTATTTTTTTCAGAATTTTGATTCCAGGAACTCCGGGAAGTTTTAAGTCAAGGAGAATAACATCAAATTCAGAATCATCAAGAATATTGAGGGCTTCTTTTCCATGGCTGGAAGTGGCAACTGAGAATCCTTCTTTAACCAGGACTTGGGAGCAGGAATCTCTTATGGATTCCTCATCGTCGATGATGAAGATTCGTGGTTTCTTATTGATTTTTGTGTTCATCTTTTATAGGCAATTTAACAGTAAACGTGGATCCTTCATTGACTTTGCTCTTGACCTCTATAGTGCCGTTGTGCTTTCTAATGAAACTGTAGCTGATGGCTAGACCAAGACCCGTTCCCTTTCCAACTTCTTTGGTGGTGAAAAAAGGCTCAAAAAGTCTATTTTTGACTTCATCGGGTATCCCGGGTCCTGTATCTTGGAAACAAATGTATATCTGCTTTTCTTGATCATTGACTCCGGTTTCAATGATCAAAGATCCATTTCCTTCCATAGCTTCTGCGGCATTAATGATTATATTAATAAAGACCTGCTGGAGTTGGGCACTGTCAGCCGTGATTTTTGGCAGAGACGAAGAATATTTCTTTTTTATTTTGATATTTTGAAAAAGTGTTTTTGTTTCTATGATAGACAGGGCTTTTTCCACCACATTATTTATATCCACTATGCTGGTTTCTGGTTCTTTTGGTCGAGCGAACTCAAGAAGTCCCTTCACGATTTCCTTGCATCTCGAAGTTTCTTTGACTATTTTTCTTAGATTATCGTAATAGGGGGTGTCTTTATCAATGTCTTCTAATATGAGATGGCTGTATATGAGGATTCCACCAAGAGGATTGTTTATTTCGTGGGCCACTCCAGCCGCGAGTTTTCCAAGAGAAGCCAGTTTTTCGGACTGAATAAGATGGGCTTGCATTTCTCTCAGTTCTTTGGTCCGCTCTTCTACCTTTTTTTCAAGTGTCTTGCCCCA
>DASRVI010000071.1:0-2597 GCA_035655135.1 Acidobacteriota bacterium
GAAACGTTTTCAAATCAAAAAGGCCATTTTTATAAGGGAGGACTCACTCCTGGAAATTATAAGGTAACTGTAGAAAAGGAGGGTTATTTTCCTGTATCAGGTTCAGTCAGAGTAAGTCTTGGAGAAACAGCTAAAATAAATATTAAGCTAGAATCTCATGAAAGTACCATACCTGAATCATTAGAGTCAACTAAAAAAGGGGAAAAACTATTAGATGCTGGTAAATACAAGGAAGCCATTCAACAGTTTAGTGAATCCATATCCAAAGATAAATCAAATCCGCTCTATTTTTATTACAGAGGCGGTGCTTATGAAAAAAATGGGAATAACGAGCAAGCTCTTGAGGATTATCAAAAAGCAGTTGAATTAAAACCAGATTTTATCTTACCTATCACGAGAACAGCAAAAATTTATGCAGAGCAAAAGAATTATGAGAAAGCTATCGATTATTATAAAAAGGCTGTAGAATTAGGAGATGAAAATAAGATTACCTATTATAATTACGGAGTATGCTTATTGAATTTGGGGAATAATCAAGAAGCTAAAAAGATTTTTGAAAAGTTAATTTCTTTTGACGAAAACTATGCAGACGCTTATTATCATCTGGGAATCATTCATATTGGTCTGAATGAAGCTGAAAAGGCCAAAGAATACCTCTGGAAATTTATAGATTTGGATCCTGAAAATAAAAATGCTGAAACCGCAAGAAAGATATTAGAAAACCTAAATTTTCCGTAATTTTCAAGGATAATAAATAAAAAATTATTCTTTTTAGTGGAGGTCATGTGCTATTGATTGAGGGGAGGATCATTAAGAAGACCTATTGATCATTCAAAAAAATTTTCCCAGAAGCCAATAATTTGACTCCTTTATGGCTGAAAGATCCTTTGATGATCTTACTGTTTTCCAGTTTCATTTCTAGAGTGGTCAGGTCAGGTCCTCCAATGGAATCCGCAAGTCCACCTGATTCAAATTCTAACTTCAGAATACCTTCTTTAATTCCTTTTTCCTCAGCTACTGCTATCCCAACTGCTGTGGTACCTGTTCCACAGGCAGGTTCTATATGACCGTTCAGTACATCATGAGGAAACACAATCCGTCCATAATGATCTCTTCTTTTTGAACGCTGATCAAAAACCGCATAATCTATATTTTTCTTATCTGAACAAGCAGTCCGTTCAAAATTATTCTGAACATCTTTAATCGCTTTTATGGTCCCTTCGGTATTCAACTTTTCTAGATTGGCATCTGGATAATTCCGCTCGATTTCCTCTCCCCTTACAACAAGAAAATTACCTATTTTCCAGGCAACAAGCCCATTAAGCTCTACTTTCTCAACCCCCTTTTTATAGCATTCATTAATGTAGGAACTCATATCTGTATATGTTATAATTGAGCCTTTCTCCTGCACAATTTTTAGAGGAATCGGACCTGCCTCTGTCTGTAAAATGATACCCCCAGCTATTTGCTTCAAATCTAATTCCAGCCACTCAGCTAGATCTGATTCAAGCAGACTTTTACCAAGTACTTGAGTTAGACCCCCACACATAGGAATATACCCACGGGCGGTTATATCAACTATTTTTACTTCTAACTCTCTATCCGTCCTCTTATAGAGGATTCCTGCCTGGTGACCACGAATTAGAGGAGGATTTAGTATGCACAGGGCTTCTTTTAAAGCCTTTTTCTCATCCATTTCTTTATCAAGGAGAAGCACAATTTCGTTACCTCCCATATGTCCCTTAACAAACCTAACTATTCTCTGTTTCTTCAAATAAATATACCTCCTTAATTTACTTTTCTCTTAAATTATGTCCTATCTGTTAAAAAATTACAATCCTCAAGACTGAATCACGTAAAATGTATAAGCTATGTATCAATAAAACAGAAAATCTTGTTTTTATTCTCTAAAATTGGTATATTTAAATCAAATTGATAGAAACAATGGTCATGATAAGAATTATACATACTTTATAAGATCATTTATTATTTTCAGGTTTTCACTTCAGCGCAACTTTAAAAAAAACATAAGGAGGCTAAGAATGAAACCAACCAGAATCATTAAAAATCTTATAATTTTTCTGATAGTCATTATTTTTCTAGCTCATTCATACGGTATTTCCCAGATTAATCCTCAGAAAGGCAGGCTTGAAGGCCAAGTTCTCAATAAGAACGAAGAGCCTATAAAAGATGCAAAAGTACTGCTTAAGAACGCCTTTACAAAACGTACTTTTCAGACTCTAACAGACAAAAATGGTAATTATTCCTCTGGGAATATTCCTCCTGGAGAATATTCTATAACCGTATCCAAACAAGGCTATAAAACTTACCAGGGTGAAGTTGAAGTCAAATCAAACACTATCGGAACACTGGACATTATTTTGGCAGAAGAACCCACAGCTGAGCAAAAAAATCAAAAAAAAGCCGTTGAACACTTTAAGAAAGGCGTAGAACTTACACAGGAGAATAAGACAGCTGAGGCTATACAATCTTTCCAGAAGGCTGTTGAGATGAATCCTGATTTTTTCGAAGCTTATATGAATTTGGGTCTTCTTTTCTTTAGGGAAAAAATGGATGCGAAAGCAGAAAAGGCCATC
>DASRVI010000072.1:0-3398 GCA_035655135.1 Acidobacteriota bacterium
TAGAGCATAAAATTTGATTCACTTACTTTTTTCCTTTTTATACATTATAAAATGAACCTTCATTCTAATCTTTATCAAAACAAGGTGGTTCTTTTTCAAGAGCTTTTTTAAGAAGCGTGTCTCGTCCATATATATCATTTCGAAACTGAAGTGTTCCATCTTGATCAACCCAAGCTGTCCAGTAAAGAAGATGTATGGGAATCGGTTGTGGCAGCCTGATTGTCTGTTCTGTACCTTTTTTAACTGCGATGAGGATTGCCTCTTTGGTCCATTTTGTATCTTCCCGTAAAACATACTCTGCAAGTTCTAATGGTTTTTCAATCCGGATACAGCCAGAACTGAATTCTCGGCTGGATTTGCCAAAAAGATCCTTTGCTGGTGTATCGTGTAAATAGACATTGAACTTATTGGGAAACATAAACTTTATTTTTCCAAGAGAGTTTAAAGGACCTGGCTCCTGAATAAATCTGTAAGGGAATTCTTTTGGGGAAAGTGCTGTCCAATTAATGTTTTTTGGATCAATCTCTTTGGCATCAGCTCCCCAGCCGATAAGCACTTTGATATTTTGTCTCGAAAGATATTCTGGATCTTTTTTTATCTGAGGGAGGATATCTTGAACAGCAATACTGGGAGGAATCAGCCAGGAAGGATTGATCACAAGATAAGTTATTTTATCACTGAATACCGGAGTGCGCCGATAAGTTTTCCCTACGACTGCCCGCATAGTCATTATAGTATGGCTTTCTTCGATCACATCTAACTCAAAGTTAGCAATATTTACCAGGATATAATTTTCCCCAAGATTTTGAGGAAGCCAGCGCCAACGCTCAAAATTAAGCTCAATCTGAGATATACGTTGCTCTATGGGCACATTGAGTGCAGCAAGAGTGTCTGGACCGACAATTCCATCCACAGCCAATCCATGACGCTGCTGAAATTTGTATACAGCTTGCTCTAAGGACTCATCAAAAATGGTTGGGTCAGAAACAGTTTCAGATTTCAAATTGTCTGTTATTATAAGTCTTTCCCTAAGTCTTTCGACTCGCTCTCCCATATCATCCTTTTTGATTGAATAGCTAGCTTGAATTGTTGGCCATCCTCCTTGAGCTGCGATTTTCTGATATTTCATAAAAGTTTGTTTTAAGTCGTGATAACCGACATAAAAAGGAAGAAGGCTTTCAAGACTCTTCTGGATGTTGTTTTCCTCAAGAGATTTCTCAAGCAGTCGAACTAAATGCATCTCACGCCGGTTGGCATGCCATTCAGGATCAAAAGTTTGGGGATTTACCCGTCCAGCCAAGAGGTGCGAGGCATAAACCAAGAATGAATCTGTTAAGAGAAGGTCCAGATCTACTGACCTGCCGGGATTGAGGGGGGATTTTTGTTTACGGTTTTTATTGATTTCTTCTAAGATGGATTCAATTTTTTGAAAGTGATAATCATTTGGTCTCATTCCATGTTCGTTTGCGTTATGGACAGCGTGTAGAAAGTCATTGACGTGGGGCAATGGGCCGTTTGCTCCGATCCAGGCTGGAATAAAGGTCCGCTGTTCATAGAATAGTGGCAGCATTAATGAGGAGTGAATAATTTCCTCTCCAACTGATATTTTGGGAGGATTTCCTGATGTCTCGATTCGATGGCGCAGCAGCTCCTTTACTTGATCTGAGAAAAGTTGGTGAGTGGTTTCTATTTTTTGTGATAATCCATTTATGCTTAATAAAAGCGTAAAAAACAAGATGAATCGAAAAATTGATAAATTGATTCTATCTAAAATTTTCATATGAATCTCTTTTAATTTGTATGAATTTTATTTGTTATTAGTGTTTTATTAATCTCAATTTACCTGAATTATCCAAGTTTATTAAGTTCCCTTGTGTTTGTAATCTGTTAAATTTTAACATTTTACCCCCTCATATACAATGTGTTAAGAAAATGAAGTTGACATTTATTAACAAATATTAAAGAGGGCCAATCATGATATATGGAGGGAAATGCATATATATTTTAAGAGGCATTCAGGATGGTCAACTCTTCTGAGAGAGAAGTATAAAGGTAATTAAGGCGAGAAGCAGGATTGACCAGATAGCAATGGCTTTGGCCGCTCTCCAAGGAAGAGGAATATCCCCAAGAGTGGTGGCAAAAGATAAAGCCACATTAGGACCAAGCACAGGTGCAATCACCATTGCCCCGATAATGAAAATCACGTTGTCCCGGAGAATACCTACAGAAGCCACTAATGATGAAAGTATGACCATGACCACAAACATCCAGGAGGCTTGGACTGTTGTTTGAATATCCGCCTTTTTCTCCTCATCTTTGGTCTTCTCTTTTTTTGGAGGCTCTGGTCTGGGGATAGAAGCCTCTACTGGGAGAAGAATGATTCTGAACCCCGGTATATTAGAAAATCGTTTTTCCAGAAGGTCCAGCACTTTTCCGAATTGGCCGGTGGGAATCAATACTTCAAGGTGAATTCGTCCTTCACAGATGCTTTTTTCCCAAAGGTCTAAAACCTTATGTTCCTGAAGTAATTCGATGACATCTTTTTTTTGTTTCTCCGGAATGGCTATTTCAATCAATCGAAGAGGCATTGATAACTCCTAAAATGGTCCATGAATAAGAATTATGGTGCATCCAAGACCATATAGGAAAGAGCCTATGGCTGTCAGTAGACCTTTTTTATCCTTGATTTCATACTGTGCTTCTCTAGGAACGTCTTTTCATCAAATTTGCTTCTGTTCTTTATCTATGCAACAATATAAATGTATTTTTCTCATTCTTTGGTCATTCCTTAAAGAGTGGTTTGAAAAAAATAATTGTGTACATAGGAGTGAATTATGACTGAAAAAGTTAAAAAAGGAGACAAAGTCAAACTTCATTATACCGGCCGTCTTGAAGACGGAAAAGTATTTGATAGTTCTAAGGACCGGGAACCCATACAGTTTGAAGCCGGGGCAGGTGAGATAATAAAAGGATTAGATGAAGCCATAATCGGGATGGAACCCGGAGAAAAGAAAGATATCTCCGTTGCTTCAGATAATGCCTATGGAAATTATGATAAAAAACTGCTTATTGATGTCCCTAAAGACAAGCTTCCCGAAGATGTTAAACCCGAAAAGGGTGCCATTTTGAACCTTGTGGACAAACAAGGAAGATCTATCCCATCCAAAGTGACTGAAATCAAGGAAAATTCAATCCAGGTGGATGCCAATCATCCCTTAGCTGGTAAGGACCTTGATTTCGAAATCGAAGTTGTGGAGATCGTCTAGCCTGATTTATTCATAAAAAAATGATAATCCCTTTCAAATTTTTTCCTTGCTGCGGTTCGATATGAAATTCAGGTAAGGCTTATGCTCCGTTCGTCATTGCGAGCGACCGCAAGGGAGCGCGGCAATCTCAAC
>DASRVI010000073.1:0-6979 GCA_035655135.1 Acidobacteriota bacterium
ATTCATTCAATTCATCACAGTACCTGCTTTTGCATCAGATGCACGGGCGTCTGATCCTGACCAACCAACAGTCCAGGAATTTTCTTTAAAAACAGATTACTCCAACCAGATCAACATGAAAAAAGCTTTTTTTGCCATGGGTAAATCTTGGGCTAAAGAAGCTGGCTTGATCCAAGAATCAGCCGAAGGAATGTCACTTGAAGAAGAGGTCGCATCTCTAAAGAAGAAAAGAACTGGATTTTTATTGGGTTCAATCGCTTTGTTCGCAGCAGCCGGAGTTTGCGTTTGGCGATTTACGGAAGTTGAGCCCAAACAGGCGGAACGCCCGGGGCTTGAAGGTTCAGGAGGCGGAGAAGGAACCATTGGAATGGGAAAAGTGATATGGGTTACTCTTGGTGCGATTTCTGGCGCCATAGGTGTGGTGTTGATCAACAATTATTCAAAGACCAATAAAGCCATCAAGGCCAAAGAAAAGGAGCTTGAAAGTTTATCCCAAGCTCAGCAGAAGCTGGCACAAGCCCTGAAAAAGTAAAAACAGGGACGGTTCTTAAAACAGAAACAATTTTGTTGATTATTCTTTTATCTCTTTATTATAAACGTCCTCTCCCCAAATTAAGAATTGAATCTATCCTTGATTATGCGTCTTTCCGCATAAGAACAAAAAAAGAAAACTCTGAAACAACAGAACAATTACTCTGAGATACCCAGAAGATCCAGCATGAAAGCATATTCCAAAGCAGTTCTTTTGTATCCCTTGAATCGTCCTGAAGCGCCGCCGTGTCCGGATTCCATGTCTACATCCAAAACAAGAAGATTATCATCTGTTTTCATGTCTCTTAGTTTAGCCACCCACTTGGTGGGCTCGAAATATTGGACCTGGGAGTCATGAAGACCGGTGGTCACCAGTATGGCCGGATAATCTTGTTCTTTAACGTTGTCATAAGGAGAATAAGAGAGCATGTATTCATAGTACTGTTTATCTTTGGGATTTCCCCATTCATCAAATTCGCTGGTGGTGAGAGGGATGCTGTCATCCAGCATAGTGGTTACTACATCCACCCAAGGAACAGCTGCAATCACTCCTTCCCAAAGGTCAGGCCTCATATTGAGAACAGCGCCCATAAGCAGGCCTCCAGCGCTTCCGCCCATAGCAAAGAGTTTGTCTGAGTTTGTGTATCCCTGCTCGATCAAGTACTCGGCACAGTCAATAAAATCAGTAAAAGTATTTTTCTTCTTGAGAAGCTTTCCTTGTTCATACCAATCTCTGCCCATCTCAGAGCCTCCCCTTATATGGGCTATGGCATAGATAAATCCCCTGTCCAGAAGACTCAGCCTGTCAGAACTGAAATTCGGATCCATGCTGGCTCCATATGACCCGTATCCATAGAGGAGAAGAGGATTGTTGCTGTCTTTTGTCAATCCCTTTCTATAGACCAGTGATATAGGGACTTTTGTTCCATCCTTGGCCGTGGCAGCGAGGCGTTCGCTGTGATAATCAGAAGGATCAAAATCACCCAACACTTCCTGTCTTTTGAGGAGCTTTCTTTCTCCGGTTTTCATATTATAATCATACACAGACCTTGGCGTGGTTAAAGACGAGTATGAGAATCGAAGAATTTCAGTGTCAAATTCAGGGTTACTGGTGGGATAAGCGGCATAAGCTTCTTCTTCAAAGTCGATATAATAGTCTTTATCACCTGATTGAGTCAGGACTCTTATCTGTCTGAGACCCTCTTTTCTTTCACTCAGCACAACATAGTCTTCAAATACTTCAATATAGTTTAGAAGCACATCGCTGCGGTGAGGGATGATTTCTTTCCAGTTGAATTTTTCTGTTTTGTCAATTTCTGTCTCCATGAGTCGGAAATTTTTGGCATTCCAGTTGGTGACTATATAAAAGTTGTCCTTATAATGAGTGATGGAATACTCATGATTTCTTTCTCTCTCCTGAAATATCTCAAATTCTCCGAAGGGCTTATTGGCATCCAGATAACGCATTTCTGTAGATAGGGTCTGATAAGAAGCAATGATCAGGAAGCGGTCTGATTTTGTCTTGTAAATGGAAGTGGAGAAAGTGGGATCCTTTTCATGGTAAATCTCTGCGTCCTGAGAAGGATCTGTTCCTAAGACATGCCTGAATATTTTATACGCCCTGAGTGTATCATCTTTGGTTGAGTAAAAAAGAGTCTTATTGTCATTGGCCCACACCGCTCCTCCAGTGGTGTTGGGAATTTTATCTTCCAGTATTTCCCTTGTTGTAAGGTCTTTGATGTGGATGGTGTATTTTCTCCGGCTGACAGTATCAACACCGTAAGCCAGATATTTGTTGTTTTGGCTGACACTCAAACCCACGACACTGTAGAATGAATGTCCTTTGGACATTTCCTGTACGTCCAGCATGATCTCTTCTTCAGCATCCAGGCTGCCTTTTTTTCTAGAATAAATAGGATAATCGTCTCCCTCTTCATACCGCCTGTAGTAAAAGTAACCATTGTCTAAATAAGGAACAGACATATCTGTCTTTTTTATCCTTCCCACGATTTCATTGTAAAGTTTATCCTGGAGTCCTTCGGTATGCTCCATAACCGCTTCTTTATAGGCGTTTTCAGCCTCCAGGTAGTCGATGACGTTTGGGTTGTCCCTTTGGTTTAACCAGTAATAATTATCGATTCGGGTGGCATCATGAATGGTTAGTTTTTTGGGTATTTTCTCTGCTTTTGGCGGCATTACAGATTCCTCGGTTTTATTTTTTGCACAGCTGAATATGAGCAATAAGGCAAATAATGTTAAAAAAAATAATGGACCTGTTTTTTTTAGGTATTTTTGGATTTGAGTCATTCATTTCCTCCATTTGAAGTTCATAGGATGTGAAAATCATATTCAAATTATGGTTTTTATTCAAGAAAAAATCAACTTTCGTGAATCATCCAAGTCAACTTGGATTATTTATAGAGAGGATGGGCGGAAGATTGTATTCAGAATGTATTTGTAATAAAATATATTGACAAATGACTGCTTCGAAAATACAGAAAGAAGAGAGAAAAAAAATACTCCTCGTTGAAGATGAGGTGATTGTGGGGAGTGATATAAAACAGATTTTGGAGTACCGGGGATTTATTGTCTCGGATGTGATTTCAACTGGGGAAGAGGCTTTAAGAAAAATAGAAAAGTTCAAACCAGATCTAGCTCTTATGGATATTAAGCTGGCCGGAGACATGGATGGTATTGAGACCGCCCAGAATATACGAAAGAAATATGATGTGCCCATTGTTTATCTCACGGCATTGGGCGACGAAAAAACATTTCAAAGAGCCAGACAAACAGAGCCTTTTGGTTATATCTATAAACCTGCTGAGGAAAAAGACCTTGTGGCTACTGTTGAGACCGCTCTTTATAAACATAAAATTCAAAAGAAACTTACGGCAAGTGAGCGAAAATTTAGATTGCTGTTTGAAATGTCAAAAGAAGCGATTTATATTTCAGACAAAGAACCAAAGATTCTGGAGGCTAATCCCGTTTTTTTGGAAATGTTTGGTTATTCACGGGATGAGATCAGAAGAATCGATGTGACAGAGCTTTATAAAGAGCCAGATAAAAGAAAGAAAATCCAAAAGCAAATCGAATCCAAAGGATTTGTCAAAGATTATCCAGCAAAGCTAAAAAAGAAAGACGGTTCAGTTATGGACTGCCTGATAACAGCCACAATCAGACGGGATTCTTCTGAGAAAACAATTGGTTATCAGGGTATTATACGAGATATAACCGAGCAGAAAAAAATCCAGCAAAAGATAAAGGAATCAGAACAGAAATACAGAGCTCTTTTCGAGTATTCTAATGATGCTGTTTTTCTTATGAGTCCTCAAGGAGAACAGCTTGAATTCAATCAAAAAGCCGCAGAGTTAGTGGGTTACAGTAAAGAAGAGCTTATGAGGATGTCTTTTAGGGATTTGATAGCGGAATCAGAAAAAAAGAATGCTGAAAATAAATTAGAAGCAATCAGAAAGAAAAAATCCATTCCGGTTTACAGGCGTACAGTGAGAAGAAAGGACGGGAGCACTGTGCCGGTAGAAGTCAATCTCTCGCTGATTTCTGATTCAGAAGGCCGCCTTCTTTTCATCCAGAGTCTAGTGCGGGATATTTCAAACAAAGGGTCGTAACACTTCAATCTTTTGAATCTGATTCCCTTATATTTTACAGATAATACTTGATTCCAAAGCTGAGAACCAGGGAGCTAAGATTCAGAGAAAAATTTTCCTTTGATTCTCCCAAGTTCATATCTTTAATAGTGGTGGCTCCTTCTCCTTTCCTGTAAAGAAAACAAGCTTCTACATACAAGGCAATGTTATCATTTATTCTCAAGAAAGACCCGGCTCCGGCATGAAAGCTGATTCCATCATGGACTTCCTGGTCAACGGAAACCTCAGGTATGGTTATAAGATCTTCCATTTCAAAATGGGAGAAAATAAAGCCTGTTCCTCCAAACACGTAAGGAGCCAATCTTTTGGTTTCAAACAGAGTGTAGTATAAGGACGCCTGGAAAGGGGCCATGCTTAAAGTGCCGTCAAAAAGATCGCCTGGTTCCTCTTGCACACGGCTTTTCCAGTATCCAAAGTCTAAAGTGAGGGTTGTCTTTTTCACCAGAGGAACGGAAAAACCAAATCCGGTTTTTAATCCAAGGTCAATATTTTTTTTCAACATCCAGCAAAACCCGCCGTTTATGTGCAGACTGCTTCTGGGATTTTCAGCCGTCAGAGGAGAAATGAATAATACACCAGCCAAAGCCAGAATAAAAAATTTATTTTTTCGGGTCATTGCTCCCTCCGTTTTCCGGTTTGATTTATCTCTTCTTCTTGCTGAAAAACTTATTATATCAGTTTTACTTTGCTTTATACCATTTTTGTATGGCATCCACAGATGCGTTGATGGCCGGATAGGCAATGGGAGATGCGCACAATAATGGATGAGTGCCTATCTGTAGGTTGTCGATATCCATGTCAGTCATTTTATTGAGAATCATTACCGAGAACATATTGACCATCTCCCCTACTGAGTCACCTCCATACATCTGAGCACCGAGCAAGGTATGAGAATAACGGGAAAAAACAAGTTTTAAAAAGACTTTTGATGCGCCTGGTAATTTTCCTGGATGTCTGTCCGTAGTGGTAGCGTTTCCAACGATGTAGTCCATATTCATTTCTTTGGCTTTTTGTTCCGTGAGACCGCTGGTGCCAAAGGCAGTATTTCCGATTTTGGTAGAGAAAGAGCCCAGGACCCCGATGAATTTCCTCATGACCTTGATTTCAAATAAATTGGATCCCACCAGCCTTCCTTCAGCCATAGCGGTTGAAGCGAGCAGGGTATTAGAGAATTCACCTGTAAAGAAATCGTATTTAGCCGCGCAGTCTCCGATAGCAAAAATATCTTTATCAAATGTGCGCAGGTATTCATTCACCCATATCCCATTCTTGGGGTGCACAGCCAATCCAAAACCGCTGGCGAGAGTCACATTCGGTCTTGCGCCGGCAGAAACAATAACCATATCCGCTTTGATTTCTTTTTTATTATCAAGCATGATACCGGATACTTTATCTTTTCCCAAAACAGCGTTGACTTTTTGGCCCACCAGGACTTCAGCCCCCTCTGACTTAAGTATTTCCATGGCTTTATGGCCAAACTCCTGGTCCATTGTGGTGGGCAGGAGCCGGTCCAGCATTTCCACTAAAGTCACATTTTTCCCATTTTTCAAAAACTCATCAGCCATCTCCACTCCAATGTATCCTCCACCAATGATCACGATATCCTGACAGTTTTTAGCATAATTCTTTAAATTGACCAGATACTGGTAGTCTTTTTTTACAGAAAAAACTCCCTGTTTTTGGATGCCCTGGACATGAGGTAAGAGGGGCAGGGATCCTGTGGCTATAACCAGTTTATCATAAGCCACTTCTTTTCCGCTTTTTAATTTCAGGGTTTTTCCCTCTTTCTCTTCAACTTCATCGATGATCAAATCACAGCCTGTTTTTGTGATCAATTCATCAGGGAGAATATCTTGCTCTACCGAATCTAAAGAATGAATGATATAAGGGATGCCGCAGGGAATCAAAGCCACTTTTTCTCTTCTTATCAGGGCCATTGTTTTTTCAGGATAAGTGTTATGAGCAGAAATAGCACAGGTAACCCCGGCTGCTCCTCCGCCAATTATGATGACATCATATTTTTGCATTGTTTAAGCTCCTTTAACCTGAACTGTTCATAAAAAAATGGCGACGTTTTCATTATTAATTTTATTTCAAAGATATACAGATTTTTTCAAAAACAATTATCTGAACATTTTTCTTTTTTTTATTTTTAATTTTAATCGCCATTTTTTTTACCATTGAGGCGAGCCGATCTTACTGCATCTACTTCGCTACAAGGCATTCGCAGTGAAGAACCACACCTTCGTGCCTTGTATCTCTCATCTGCAGCAATCTTGACTCGTGAATAATCCAGGTTGAAATAAAAGTTAATATTTCATGAATAAAAATGAATATCATTCTCATGAATCCTACTCACCTGAATTATGATGATATACCAATTGTTTTATTCAGTCAAAATCATCTGACTATGACTAATATGTCTGGATTATTCAGGCTCTGGTTTCAAGAATTATATTGACTGAGTCTGTTTATTGAATATATCATTTTAAGGGTATTTATATTTTGAAAGGAGGTTTTATGTCTTCATTTAAAAAAATTCAAAACAGAAGGGAGTTTTTTCAGCATTCTGTTTTCGGGATGGCTTCCCTTGGAGCTTTGAGTTCAGCTAAATTTAAAAAGCCAAATTTTAACCGGGAGGGAATATTCTCTTTATTGAAAAAAGGGACAGATTCAAAAAAAATCGGAATCATCATCTGTGCAAGGTACGAAAGCTGCGGAGGTGGAAAATGTCTGCGTTCAATGAAAGAACATGTGGGCGGATTTTCTAAATATTCAAAAGA
>DASRVI010000074.1:0-13468 GCA_035655135.1 Acidobacteriota bacterium
TAGAGCACGAGCTTCCCAAGCTCGGGGTCGCGGGTTCAAATCCCGTTGTCCGCTCTTTTTTCATAACAGTGTTTAGCCTGGATTATTAACAAGGCAACAAGAGATGAGCAATTGGTTTCTTATACTTGAAAAAGAAGCAGCAGAAGGGGCCTATAATATGGCCGTGGATGATTTTCTGTTTAAAAGTTTAGGTTCAAAAACGAGAACATTTGTAAGGTTTTATTCCTGGAAAAGACCTACTGTTTCTCTTGGATACTCTCAGGATACAAAAAAAGTAATCAATTTGGATTTTTGCAGAAAAAACAACATAGATATTGTTCGAAGAATAACCGGAGGTAAACTTGTTTTACACCACAGAGAAGTGACCTACAGCATTTGTTCTTCAGATAAAAAGACTTTTTCTTCTTCTTTAAATAAATCTTATAAACTCATTTCAAAAGCCCTTATTAAAGGATTGAAAGAATTGAACATCCCTGCTTATCTTGAAGAAGAAGATAATCCATCTTACTCCAGAAGCCATTTGCCTTGTTTCTCATATCCAGCAAGAAATGAGATCAAAGTTAAGGGAAAAAAAATAGTGGGAAGTGCCCAAAAACGAGTGGGATCTAAATTCATTCAGCATGGATCCATACCTTTAGAAAGAGACGATGAACTTCTTCAGTCTGTTTCTTTTTTAAAAGAAAGAGAAGAGAAAGTCAGAATGATTACAGCATCCCAAGCAGCGAATAAGAAAATCAGCTATTCACAGCTTGTGAATCACCTAATATCAGGGGTTCAAGAATTTTTTGATATTGAATTAAAAGAAATAAATTTTAGTAAAAAACAAGAGGAACTTATAAAAAAAATCCAGAAGGACCGCTATGAGAATAAGGGTTGGATTTATAGAAAAAGCACAAAATAATTTCCTATTTTATGAATAGTTCAGATTTTCTATTCTTTATGGATAAGAGTCCAAAGTAAGCACTTTTAAAACCGTGATACACGTGATGTATAATGTTTATTAAGGGGAGAGAGATTCCACGCTGGGGAATCGAGCGGGTGATGAATCCCTTGCCCTTCCCCTTATCTGTCAAATAAACTCTATCACGGTTTTAGAAATGCTTACGAGTCCTTATGTCGAATTGATTTTTGAATGTTTTAATGATAGTATTCAGAAGAGGAATCACTAAAAAATGAATGAAGTGGAAGAACTTTCAAAAATTGAAGTAGATAAACTGCCCCTTTTAAAATTTATGCTCTTAGATGACCTGCATAGTAGAGTTTTACGCAACCTTTATTTAGAACTTGGAACAGGACCTGTTCTTTATCTTGTGTCTCCTTCTTTTACTGTATTAAACCCAACTCCCAATGAGAAAATCAGTGATTTTCTTAAAAGAAAAGAGGAATTGCTGGAATATATCAAGGAGCTGATTGTTTATAATCTTGCTGTCTATTCTGTGTTGCTGGATAGGAATAGTTACTTTATCGAACAGAATAGACATTTAGTTTTAGCCAGACTCAAAGAAAAAGATTCAGGCGGTCGTCGCTATGAAATAAAATTCTATACCCATTCTCCAAGAGAATTGATGACTAATTACAAAGATAAAATTTATATCGGTCGTGACTTTATTGATTTGTTTAGTTTAAAAAGAAAATATTTTGGAGTGAAAGAACTCATCAATTCCCTAAAGGAACAGAATGAATTTTTGCTGGATAAAGCAGAGGAGAGGGTGAAAAATCCAGGGAAATATAAATCTTTTTTTCAAGAAATCAATGAATATTTAAATGAAATAGAAAGTGAGAGCACTTTAATATTACAGTCACTTCCACCTTATCTTGATTTTAATAAGCTTAAAGGGGATGACTTGATAGACATTAACTCCCAATACAGGAGTATCAATCACTATCTTATCGAATTAAGGGATGAGATCTCTGAATTTGAAAATATTTTATTTGACAAAGAAGCTGAATTTGTCCGGTATGTGACTAAATATAAAAAAGATCTGGCTAACCTCATTGCTTATTTCAACATAAAAATAAACGGTTTTTTATCTGAAAAAATACACAAAATAAAAAAGAAATCCTGACCCACTTTTAACTGCTTTCTCTGACTAAAATAGTGCTGTAAGTGGTAAATAATGAAACAATGGGTTTTTCATCTTTTTCTAAAAATGCCTTTATAATAGAGAATCCATTGCTTATTTGTTCCACTCCTTTTTGACTGAGTTCCCACTTGATTTGTCCGGATTTGGTTTGAGCCTGAATAGGTATTTCTAACCCTAAAGGAAAGATAAAATCTATTTCTGCATACTCTCCTTTCACAGTAATCGGTTTGATATCTTTAGCGGAAGGAGAAAGAGTTATTTTCCCATGGGAGAAAGAGATGACTGTTTCTGCTGTGAAGTGGTTGAGATCTATATTTCTATATGAGCTGGATATAGAGATTGATTCCCCAAACATATTTTCTCCTAAAATTTCAAGACTTTCCCCTTCAATATTGATATTTCCATATATATCATTGAGTTGGATCCGGTTGTATTTGTTTTTGATGTCCAGTTTATTTTGGGCTCCAAAGATTTTAATAGGGGAGTTATCAGCTCTGATTTTCGCAGCGTTTATATTTGAGAGTTCGATAGGTTCATAAGAGTTTTCTGCTTCTATAGGACCTTTTATGTTTTTGCCCGTGATTTGGCAGTGAAGACCGTTTATGGTTACCTTTTGAGAAAGGTCAAACAGATCTATGCTTCCGTACTTATTTTTTATTAAGGTTTCTCCTTTTACCTTTATAACACTGATTTGAGAGCGAAGTCCTTCGATTTGACAGTTTCCACTGATGTTTTCTACGTAAATGGGTTTATAAGAAGTCAATACTTTGAGGTTTTCATTGATGTCTGAAGCAGTAACTTTCCCGTTTTTATTAATAATTTCAACATTTTTCATGCCTTTGACTTCCACCAGACCATAAGAATTGCTAATTTTCAAACTGAAGTCCCTGGGGATATATAACTCTAAATCTGTTCTTACTCTACTATTTATATGTCTATCTCTTTCCGCGGAGATAATGATTTTTTCACTGTCTTGGTTTATCAGAATTTCTGATTCCTTGGCTTTCTCTCTGGCTTTCTCTTTTATTTTGTGCCGGATTTTCTTTTGAGTGTATATAGATACTTCTTTCCTGTCAGTACAGTAAACTTTTACATCACCCTGCTGATTGATGATCTCAATTTTTTTGGGGAAGGGAGGGATTAATTGCTGCTCATCTTCAAATGTAAACAGGTCATACTGGGTAAAAAACTCATCTCCGAGTTCAATATAAAGGTCTAAATTTCCAGTCTGAGCATGATAAAAAATGATCCCAGCGATAATGATGACCAGTAAAAGTAAAAGCTCTTTGAATTTCATTTTAAATCTCTAACTTTTTTTCTTCGCTGCGCTCTTTGATTCCAAAATACAGCTTCCAGACTCCCCAGGCAATGATCACAACAGGCCATAGTCGAGCAAAAGCATCCCAGACATTCACATTAATATTATCGAGAAGAAATATCACGCCTATAAGAATCAGTATGATTCCCCAAGCCAAATTATCTTTTTTATATTTACTTGCCATTTTATTCTCCTTTATTGATTCTTATTATTTTTGGCTGCGTAATCCACCACGAACTTAACTCCGATGACGATGATCACAAGAGGCCAGAAATCAAAAAGAGTATCGTAGTCAATGACTTGATAATTAGCCATTAAAAGAAGTCCTCCTACTATGATCAACACGATTCCCCAGAAAATAGAACCTGATCTCACAGGGGCTGGAACTTCATCATAGGTTTCAGCCGGTTTTTCCAATTCTTTTCCTGCACTTCCTCTGTTAATAAGTTCGGCTGAATGAACCGCATCGTAGAACTGGTAAATATAGAAACCAGCCAGAAGGAGAGCGAGAAAAGGCTGTCCTTTTCCCGAAGTCTGGAGAGTTACCAATCCAGAAAAGCCCAAAAAGAAGAAAAGAGCCTTTTTAAGCTGCCCATTATAGAGAGCTCCGGTTCCGATAGGAAAAAAGAATGCTAATATTCCTGCTAAAGCCGGTGATTTCCGCTGTGTTTTCGCCTCATATTTTTCATCTTGTTTGTTATTCATTTATATCCTCCATTTATTTTTTATTTATTTTTTTCAAAAAAATCACTGTTTTTTATAGAGAAAAGAATGCTTTCTTTGTATCTAACCAAGGAATGAGTCAGAGATTCGGCTTTGGCATAGATCTGTTCTATTTTACTGTAACCCGCATGAATATGCTGATTGATGGTTTTATTTATTTTGTCTCTATCAGGATTCAAGGTGTAAAGAGAAACAACCGTTATCAGAACCATGGATGCGGCGATTATGGGTTGAAGAGCGGGCTTGAGGAGAAAATCAAAACTCAATTTGAATTTCTTTTGGGGGATTTTATACAATTTTTTCCTAAGGGATGGACTGATATCAATTTCTGGCATTTCAGCTAAAGAATTTTTTGCTTCTCTCATGAAAGAAAGGAGTTCTGAGCATTGAGGGCATTTCTTTATGTGGTTTTCGACAAGGTTTTTTTTCTCCTGGCTTAGATCATTTTCTAAATAAGGAGAAAGAAGTTTTTCAATTTGTTTGCAGTTCATTTTTTTCTCCTTGATTTTCTTTGATTATTTTCGCCAGTTGGATACGACCCCGGTTAACCCTGGATTTTATGGTTCCCAGAGGAGCGGACATGATTTCTGCAATTTCTTCGTATTTTTTTCCTTGAATATCTCTGAGAATAACAGCCATTCTTACATCTGAACTCAAAGACTTCAATCCATACCAGATTATCTTTTGGCTGTTTTTTTTAAGCATCTCTTTCTCAGGGTCCGCATGGTCATCAGAATCAAGGATGCGTTCATCATATTCTGTCCTCTTTTTCTTTTCCAATTTGGTCTTTCTGTAATGGTCGATAAGAAAATTACGGGATAAAGTGAGAATCCATGCATTAAAGTTTCGGCCAAAATCAAATTTATGAAGGGATTTATGAACTTTAATAAATATTTCCTGGGTCATGTCCTCCGCAGTTTCATAGGTGCCTGTGAATTGATAAGCAAGATTAAATATTTTTTTAGAATAGGTATCGATGAGCATTTTCCAAGTCCTCGGGTTTCCTTTTATGCATTCTTTTATTATTTCTTCGATTTCCACTTAACACACCCTTATAGACGAAAATTCAGTTTAAAAAGTTCCGTTATTACTAATACATTCTATTTTTAATTAACAGGATGTCAATTTGAAATGAGGGTTAGGATTGGTATAGTGAAAATTCCTTGACTTGGGATGGCTAAATATGACAGGATATTTTTCTAATCAATACAAGTAAATGGAAAAATAATTAATATGAAGATTCCATAAGGGAGGTTCAAATGGAAGGAATTGTAGGCTATGGAGCCTATATACCGAGAAACAGAATCAAAGTTGAAGAGATAGCTAAAGTATGGGGAGCCGATGCCCCGAGCTACAAAAAAGGTTTGATGCTTGAGGAGAAATCAGTGCCTTCACCTGACCAGGACACCATAACTATGGCTGTGGAAGCATCTAAAAATGCTTTAAAGAGAGCAGAAATCGATCCCATAGATATTGGTGCGGTTTATATTGGATCTGAATCTCATCCCTACGCAGTAAAACCCAGCGGCACTATTCTGGCTGAAGCCCTAGGATCAACTCCGGAAGTCCATACGGCTGACTTTGAGTTTGCGTGCAAAGCTGGAACAGAGGGGATGTTTGTGGCGTTGAACCTAGTGAAAACAGGAGTGGTGAAATATGGACTGGGAGTGGGAGCAGACACTTCTCAGGGAGCGCCCGGTGATGCTTTGGAATATTCTGCAGCTGCAGGAGCTGCAGCCTTTATTTTCGGAAGAGAAAAAGTAGTCGCTGAAGTCCTGGACACTTATTCTTATATGACTGATACTCCTGATTTCTGGAGAAGAGAATATGAATACTATCCTCAACACGGTGGACGATTTACAGGTGAGCCTGCCTATTTCAAACACATTATGGGAGCAGCTAAAGGTATATTGAAAAAAGCAGGAATGGAACCCCAAGATTTTAGCTACGTTGTCTTTCATCAGCCCAATGGAAAATTTCCATTTAAAGTGGGAAAGAAATTAGGGTTTTCAAAGCAGCAGATTGAGCCTGGATGGTTAGTGAATAAACTTGGAAACACTTATTCAGGGTCTTCTCCAATGGGATTAACAGCCACCTTTGATGTAGCCAAACCAGACGATCATATTCTTCTTGTCTCCTATGGTTCTGGAGCTGGCAGCGATGCTTTTATTTTAAAGGTAACTTCCAGGATTGATGAGGTGAGAAATTTAGCTCCATTAACGAGAAGTATTCTCGATCATAATAAGAATTATCTTGAATACGGGGAATATGCAAAATTCAGAGAAAAAATAAGGAAAGCAGATTAGGAGGTTAAAATGAGAGATGTTGCCGTCATAGGAATTGGAATGACAAAATGGGGAGAACTTTGGGAGAAATCTTTAAGGGATATTTATGTGGAAACTGCTCTTCTGGCTATAGATGATGCTGGAGTTGACCATATTGACTCCATGTATGTTGGGTCTATGTCCTCAGGAATCTTTGTGGGACAAGAACACATTGCTTCTCTCCTTGCTGATTATTTGGGATGCGCTCCAGTCCCTTCAACCCGCGTAGAAACCGCTTGTGCCTCTGGAGGACTGGCTTTAAGACTTGGATTTATGGAAGTTGCGAGCGGGATGAGTGATATAGTATTAGTCAGCGGGGTAGAAAAAATGACAGACGTGGGAGGAGATAAAGCCACTTATGCTTTGGGTACAGCTGCTGATCAGGAGTATGAATGCTACCACGGAATAACTTTTCCTGGTCTCTATGCACTGATGGCAGTGGCTCATATGAATAAGTATGGGACAACCAGAGAACAGCTGGCAGAAGTGGCTGTGAAAAACCACAGAAACGGTTCAAAGAATCCTTTAGCCCAATTTCCTTTTGAAGTCACTGTGGAGGATGTTATTAATTCAGTAAAGATAGCGGATCCTTTAAGGATACTCGATTGTTCTCCTATTACAGATGGAGCCGCAGCGGCCATCATATGCCCGGTTGAAATGGCTAAAAAATTAAATAAGCCAGTTGTTAAAGTGATTGGAAGCGGTCATGCTACAGATGCCATAGCCATCAGTCAAAGGAAAGATATGACCTGGTTGGAAGCCACTTATAGGGCTGGAAAAAGCGCTTATGAGATGGCCCAAAAAAAGCCTAAGGATATAGATGTGTTTGAGGTCCATGACTGCTTTACCATTGCTGAACTCTGTGTCATGGAAGCTCTGGGAATAGTTGAGAAAGGAAAGTCAGGAGAAGCCGTAGAAAAAGGCCGAACAGCCATTGATGGAGATATGCCTGTCAATCCAAGCGGTGGATTGAAGTCTAAAGGACATCCAGTCAGAGCCACTGGAATAGCCCAGGCAGTTGAAATTGTCAAGCAATTGAGCGGGGAATCAGAAGAAAGACAGGTCTAAGGAGCCTGTATAGGCCTGACTCAAAATATGGGCGGCAGTGGAGCCAGCACAGTGGTGCATATTTTTGAAAAAGAATGAGAAAGGAGAAATAAAATGTCAACACCTTCAAGATATTGGAGAGAGGTCCCTCAAAGATATAGGTTAGAAGCAAATAAGTGCGAAAAATGCAATAAGAAATTCTTTCCTCCTCGTCTTATATGCCCGGAGTGCGGTAATCGTGAGTTAGTGAAAACAAAAATTGCTGAAAAAGGAAAGATTATATCTCACACTATTATTAGGGTTCCACCCAGTCAGTATAAAGATCAGGCTCCTTATGCTGTGGGAGTGGTGGAAATGGATGATGGAGTAAATGTGATGGGCCAGATCGTTGATTGTGATTTTGAAGACCTGGAAGTAGGAATGAGGGTCAAAATCGAGTTTAGAAAACTTTTCAGCCAAGGACATTCAGGAATACTGTGTTATGGATATAAATTTGTTCCTGATTCTTAAGAAGGTCTTTAAGACGTCTATTGAGGAAAAGTCATCATTTGTGATTTAATCAACTGGGGGATAAGGGCATGTTTAGAATTAAAAGCAAGATAGACACAAAGGATCCCGAGTATAAAAAAAATTTTGAATACATGAAAAATCTGGTCGAAGAGTACAGAAAAAATCTTGCCAGGATTAAAAAAGGAGGACCCGAGAAATACAGAAAGCTCCATAAATCCAGGGATAAACTGCTGGCGCGGGAGCGGCTGGAAAAACTTTTCGATCGGAACACTCCCTTTTTAGAATTAAGCCCCATGGCTGCTTATGGGATGTATGATGATCAGGCTCCGGGAGCCAGCATGGTCACAGGAATAGGAGTCATTCATGGACGCGAGGTCTTAGTCATTGCCAATGACGCCACAGTAAAGGGTGGAACTTATTTTCCTATGACCATAAAAAAGCATATAAGAGCTCAGGAAGTGGCCATGGAAAACCGCCTTCCTTGTATTTACTTGGTTGATTCTGGAGGAATATTCCTTCCTCATCAGGCAGGCACATTTCCTGATAAAGAACACTTTGGACGTATTTTTTATAATCAGGCACGGCTTTCAGCAATGGGAATCCCTCAGATCTCAATTGTTATGGGTTCCTGTACAGCCGGAGGAGCTTATGTGCCAGCCATGAGTGACGAGACTGTGATAGTTAAAGAACAGGGTACTATTTTTATTGGAGGTCCGCCTCTGGTCAAAGCAGCCACTGGAGAAGAGGTGACTGATGAAGAGTTGGGTGGAGCTGATGTGCACTGCCGTATATCCGGTGTTTCTGATTATTTTGCCCAGGATGATGAGCACGCTCTAAAAATAGCCAGAAATATTATTGAAACCTTGGATCCTCCCCAAAAATTCCCGCTTGACTGCAGTGAGCCTGAAGAACCTTATTATGACCCTGATGAATTAATGGGGATTGTGCCCCGGGAATTAAGAAAGCCTTTTGATATAAGAGAGGTCATTGCCAGGATCGTTGACGGCAGCCGATTTCAGGAGTTTAAGGAAAAATATGGGATTAGCTTGGTGTGTGGATTTGCCAAGATCGTGGGATATCCTGTTGGGATTGTGGCTAATAATGGAGTCCTTTTCTCTGAAAGCTCTCTAAAAGGGGCTCATTTCATAACCTTATGTGCTCTGAGGAAGATACCTTTGATTTTCCTTCAAAATATCACTGGATTTATTGTGGGAAAACAGTATGAGCATGGAGGGATTGCCAAAGACGGAGCTAAAATGGTTCATGCTGTGGCCAATGCTGATGTACCCAAATTTACAGTAATTATCGGGGGATCTTATGGGGCAGGGAATTATGCTATGTGTGGAAGAGCTTATGATCCTCGTATTTTATGGATGTGGCCCAACGCTCGAATCAGCGTTATGGGAGGTGAACAGGCAGCTAATGTATTGTTGACAGTCAAAGAGAAGCATTTTGAGAAAAAAGGCAAAGGAATGACTGAAGAAGAAAAAAATAAAATAAAACAACCTATTTTACAAAAATATGAGCATGAAGGAAGTCCTTATTACAGCACAGCACGTTTATGGGATGATGGGATCATAGAGCCCTTAGACACAAGGGAAGCTTTAGCTCTTGGCATCTCAATGAGTCTTAATCAGCCTATACCTGACTATAAAGTAGGAATTTTTAGGATGTAAGATGAAAAAAAACAAATATGACACTATTGTTTATAAAAAGGAAAATCGTGTTGCAGAGATCATCCTGAATCGGCCTAAAGTCCACAATGCATTCAATTCAACCATGATTTCTGAAATGTTGGATGTTTTAAGAGAAACAAAGAAAGATTCGAAGATCCGTGTGATTGTCCTTACTGGGAAAGGCAAGTCGTTTTGTGCAGGTGCTGATTTAAACTGGATGAAAGAGATCATTAACTATTCTTTTGAACAAAATCTCAAAGAATCATTAGAAATAGCTGAACTGCTTTACACTTTATACTCTATTCCAAAACCCACCATCGCCCAAGTAAATGGAGCAGCTATAGGAGGAGGAGTTGGTTTTCTTTCCGCTTGTGATATTGTCCTGGCTGCATCCACAGCAAAATTCGGTCTCAGTGAGGTAAAGATCGGTCTGATTCCCGCAGCTATTTCTCCTTATGTGGTTCGGAGAATAGGAGAAAGCAAAGCCAGAGAATATTTTCTCACAGGGGAGAGAATAGCCGCAGAAAAAGCTGAAAAATTAGGTCTTGTGAATCACGTCTATTCCCTCAAAAACCTGGAAAAAGAAACAAAGAATACAGTCAAGCGCCTTTTGTCTTCAGGACCTAACGCTATTGCCAACTGTAAAGAGCTCCTTTTCAAGGTTCCTCAGATCTCACTAACAGAGGCTAAAGAATTTACAGCCAAGATGATCGCCAACCTCAGGATCAGTGATGAAGGGCAAGAAGGCATGGCCGCTTTTTTAGAAAAGCGGAAACCAAAATGGATTTCTGATAATAAGGAATAAAAGAATGTTTAAGAAAATACTGATCGCCAATAGAGGAGAAATAGCGGTTAGAATCATTAGGGCCTGCCGGGAGATGGGAATTTCAACGGTGGCTGTTTATTCAGAAGCAGACCGAAAAAGCCTGCATGTACAGCTCGCTGACGAAGCAGTGTGCATCGGACCTGCTCAAGCTGTAGACAGCTATCTTAATATTGACCATATTATTAAGGCTGCTCAAGAGAAAAAAGCTGAGGCCATTCATCCTGGTTACGGTTTTCTTGCTGAGAACCCGCTTTTTTCACTGAGATGTGAAAAAGAAGGGATTGTTTTTATAGGGCCAAACTCTAAGGCTATGGATTTAGTAGGGGATAAGGTACGGTCCAGACTGACTGTTGAAAAAGCCGGAGTTCCCATAATTCCTGGAATGAAATGTATTTACAAAGAAATATCTAAATATGAATTGGAAGCCAATAAGATTGGATATCCTATCATGATAAAAGCCTCTGCAGGAGGAGGCGGCAAAGGAATGCGTATTGTCCATTCTCAAGAAAAACTCAAATCCTCCATTGAAGCGGGGATGAGAGAAGCTAAATCCGCCTTTGGTGATGAATCTGTTTACTTAGAAAAATGCATTCAAGAGCCCCGCCACGTTGAATTTCAAATCCTTGCGGATAATCATGGAAATATTGTCCATCTGTTTGAGCGGGAATGTTCTATTCAGAGAAGGCATCAGAAAATAATCGAAGAATCTCCTTCTCAAGCCATTGATGATAATTTAAGGAATCAAATGGGAGAAGTGGCCAAAAAAGTCATCCAAGCCACTAGATACAACAATGCCGGGACAGTGGAATTCCTCATTGATAAAGATAAAAATTTCTATTTCTTAGAGGTTAATGCCCGGCTTCAAGTGGAGCATCCAGTCACTGAGCTGATCACCGGACTGGATATTGTCCAGCATCAAATTGCTATTGCAGCGGGGGAAAAGCTCGGCTTGAAGCAGAAATCACTCAATCAAAACGGTCATGCCATTGAATGTCGAATCTATGCTGAGGATCCCCAAAATAATTTTCTCCCTTCCTCAGGAAAAATACTGTTTCTTAACGAGCCCTCTGGACCAGGCATTCGTCTGGACAGCGGCATATATAGCGGATGTGAAGTCCCTATATATTATGACCCCATACTGTCAAAATTGATTGTATGGGCAGAAAATAGAGAGATGGCTTGCCAAAGAATGATTCAAGCCTTGGATAATTATGTCATTTTAGGAGTTAGAACAAGCATATCCTTTCTTAAAGATATCATTTCTAACTCCAGTTTCCAGAAAGGCAAAACAACCACGGATTTTATTGAAAAGCACTTTAGTGATTGGCCTGGCTTAAAAAAAGACAAAAAAAACAGAGAATTATCTCTAATAGCGGCTGCTTTTTGGACACAAAAAAAAGGATATAAGCCGGAAGCTCAAGAAAGAGGTCAAGATGGAAGGACCTTCTCCCCATGGAAAACCTTGGGAAGATGGAGGCTAGGGAGGAGTGAAAAAAGTGGAACATGAATTTATTGTGGACAATGAGTTTGTCAAAATCTCTATAGAAGAAAAGGGAGATAAATACATTATTGGTGTTGATGACAACGAATATAAAGCGGACATCCAATTCTTATCTTCTTCTATTGTATCTATAAACATAAAAGACCAAATATACAGAGTGATTATTAAAAGAGAAAAAGATGGATTCTATGTTCACTGCCAGGGAGATCAGTATTTTATTCAAGATGTAGACCAAGATGAGGAGGATGTTCAGAGCAGCGAAGAGAAAGCCAGAGAAGACATGCTTCAAGTAAAGGCAACCATGCCCGGGAAAGTTATCAAAATAGAAGTCTCAGAAAAAGAAGAAGTAAGAGTTGGTCAGACTCTAGCTATTGTGGAAGCTATGAAAATGGAAAACGAGATCAAATCTTCTATGGAGGGAATAGTAAAAAAGATTTTTGCTTCTTCAGGGGACCTTGTTGACTCAGATAATCCTATCATGGAGCTCGAAGAGAAAAAAGAATAGAAATTCAGGCGTGGCTTATGCTCCGTTCAGATTTTTAACGCCATTCTTCGCACTGTATTTTCGGCTGCTACGCAACTCCCCCTATCCGTGGGTCAAACATCCTGGTCATTCATAAAATATGTATGCATTCACATACAAATTTATATTGATCCAGAATTTTACCAGTGTTTCATCTATTATAAATACGATTGTTATAGGAATTCCTGTAATAAACCTTATTTTTATGCATACATATTTTACCTTATAGGCAAGCTAATCTTACCGCATCTGCTTTGTTGCAGGGCATTCGTAGTGAAGGACCACGACTTCATGCCCTGTGCCTTGCATCTACGGCAACCTCAGCTTGTGAATTTCCCAGGATCAAATTCACTCATCAGAAGGCTAAATCTTCAAAGTCGCTTCAGCCACACCTGAATTTCCTGGAGCGTGCGTTATCAATGTATGAAATATTCAACCTGGATTGTTCACGAAAGATTGCTTCTGAGGGAAAAGGGCACAGGATTCGTCACCCCATGCCCTTCTCCCTCAGAAGCAATCTTGATTCGTCATCACGAGGAGCAGGGCGACGTGGTGATCTGACGACTACTTAATTAAAAAGAGGTCATTGATTATATAAAAGTTGGTGCTGCAGCGCTTTCATATAATCAATGACGCCGCAATCTTGACTCGTGAACAATCCATATTACATAGGAATTGTTCATAAAAGATGGCATAGAGCTTGATCTTATTCGGCTTCAGCCACGAAATAGTCTGCTGTTTTTATTTCATACTTACGTTGGTCCAAAGTTTTTATAATATTTCTTTTATAGTTACCTTGTTCATCTTTTTCAGTGAGCTCTACAATGTCGCCGTCGATTTTGTTTCCATTTTCATCTGAAACAAGCTTGACTTTTGGCCTCATAATAAATTTAGATTCTAGATGTTTTTCAAAAACAACCCCTATTTCCCCGCTAT
>DASRVI010000075.1:0-3432 GCA_035655135.1 Acidobacteriota bacterium
TTGAATTGAGGAGGAAACTGTCCCTTCTGCATAAAATCCAAGGCTGTGGGAGCCTGGGTGTAGTGCCACCAGAAGAAAGAATTCTTTCGCATTGTGCCAGGCCAACCGTAGTTTTTGAGAGGCTCCACTTTTGCCAAACGGTCATCCACATCCGGGCCATTGCCTGCAATATACAGACACTGATCGCTCTGCCGCCATGAAGCCCCAAACGGATTTCGAAAACCTTTGGCATAGACAGTGCTGTCAGGATTAGGATTATCCCAGGGAATCGAACCATCCTTTTCCATTCTCAACACTTTCCCTCTTAAATCTTTATCATCCTGGGACTTCTTCCACTCCCCTCCGTCTGCCACATTCACATAAAGTTTTCGGTCAAACCCAATGGTCACAGCCTGTATCTGATGAGCCCGGGTGGTGGACGGAATATCATCGATCACTACTTTTATGGAATCCATTTTCAGTCCGTCTTTGCTGGAAGTTCGGATCACCTTGCCCTTCATCTTGTCTTTTTCTTTATAAAGCATAGATAAAAACAAATCTCCAGTAGGAGGATCCACGCAAATTCCGGTAAGTCCAGACTCTCCATGACCCGGTATTTCCGGAGTGGGCTTGTAATTCAACAGCCCTTTGGCATAGGTGCTCACGGTCCCTTCTTGAGTCACGGCCTTAACTTGCCCGTACAGTTCGGTCATATAAAACAGAGGGGATTTGGGATCTTTTTTGGGAGAAGGTACGAAAGCAATATTGACCGGCAGAACCAAGCTACTGACTACGAGTTCCAGGTCAAATCCCGGATAAACCAGCCAGTTTTTTATCAAAGATTTTTTCAACTCTTTAATTTGAGGCATATAACCCTCCTTTTTTCGTTATACCACAGGATTATTTATGTCTTTTGGCTCTGCCTTTCTCCTGAAGGAAGTTCTAAGCCATACCCTTGTGCCCTATCAGCTCGTTTTAACTGGAAGGCTAGAAAGATGGAGATAATGCCCAGACCCACCAGCATAAGAATGGGAATGGTGTAGTCATAGGTGGGAATCTCCCCTGTGGCCCGCATACTTTCGATTTTTTTCGCCATCTCAGCCCTGGTGAAACCTTGGGCAAAAAGCTTATCTCTCATGGATTGGATGGCTTGAACCACTTTGGGGTTGGTCATATCCAGTACCTTGCCTATGCCCCAATAAAAAGCGGATAATCCGTAATTCTGAACCGTAAACATGGTGGCATAAGCAGTTCCCAGCCGGTTTTCAGCTACAATTTTTGCCACTGAAGGCCACATAGCGGCCGGAACTAGAGAAAAGGCAATGCCCAGAGCAAATAGGCCCGTATAACCCAGAACAGCGCTATTCAGCAGGGACAGAGTAATGTGGGCATAAATAAGCAGCAGAGAACCCAATATCATCAGAGAAGCGGCCTTGCCTTTTTTGTCAACCAAACGGCCGAAAATAGGAGTAAAAATAATGGTCCCTAATGGAATGAGCCCACTGATCTTGGGCCCGTTCTGCAGATAAGCCAGAATTTTCTGCCAGAAAGTCATCCCGCTCATATCTGGCATGGAGAAAGTCAATCCGAATTTATTGACCAGAAGGTCAGGCGCATACTGCAGAAACGGAAAAACAGCGGAATAAAAAGCCACACACAGCAGAGCAATGTATATAAAAGAACGGTTGGTTATCAATTCAACAAAATCCTTGAATCTGAACTTGTCCTCAGGAGATGCCTTGGCACTTACCTTCATCTGCTTGTCCAGCTTCACATCAAACATAAGATAAGCTAAAAACAATAACAGGCCGACACCAACAACTGAAGCCGCAGCAAAAAGAGCATTGCTGATCCGGCCGGCCGCAATATCCAGTCCAAAAGAAATAGCAAAGAAACTTCCCAAACGGCCTACCACCACATTGAGCCCCATGGCAAAGGCTAATTCCTTGCCCATAAACCACTTGACAATAATTCTTTGTATCAGAACACAGGTAGTCTCCAATCCAACCCCAAACAAAATCCGTCCCGCAATCATTGAAATCAACATAGCGCTTTCACTTTTGCCAAAAACCCCCAAACTTCCAAGGGAAACGGTAAAAGCACCCACTGTAGCTATAACAGCAAGGACCGTACCAGTCTTGCGGATGCCCCATCGGTCTAAGGCAATACCACCCACAATGATCATCAAAGCCAGGTTGGCCCAGGTGGTGGAACTCATCAGCAGTCCGAACTCAGAGCTTGAAAATCCAAGCTGACTTTCAAACAAACCTTTCAAAGGCCCCAGGCAGTCCTGAAACCAGTAGGTCCCAAACATCAAAATACTGACCATGCCCAAGACTGTGAATCGCAGAGCTGCTGAATCTTTGAGTAAGTTCTGTGCTTTTTCTATGGATTTGTTTATCTTTTCCATCGGATTTCTCCCTTCAGATTAGGAATATTACAGAAAAAACAGACCAAGTCAATAAAAATCTCCTGAGGCCGATTAAAAGGTTCTTAGCGGCCGTAAACCATATCTCCTATACTGCGCATCCATTCCAGCTCTTCTCGGCTCATAGGTCCTTTGTTTGTCTCTTTGAGGTTCTCTCTCATCTGTTCGCGTGTCCATGGGGATGTGACAGTCATGTCAATATTGGGATTGGAAAGGACAAACCGGTAGCAGTCCCCAGCTGAAGGACGTTTTCCTTCTTTAGATATTTTCCTGGACCTGGAAAGCTGCATGTAGTCAGTAGCTGTAAATCCAATGATCCCTGGTTTCTTTGAGGAAAGATAAGGGAATATATCTTTTTCAGCCCCCCGATGAGAGGCATTATACCTCACCAATAAAATATCAAAAATGGGATCAGCAGCCAATCTGGCTAACAGCTTCCGATTATGGCTTGAGATTCCAAGATAGCGAAAAAGGCCTTTCTGGCGAAGTTCTTCAGCTTGATCTAAAATCCGGGGATGGGGATACTTGTTGTAAAGTCCCAGCAGAAAAACATCGGCGAAATCAATGTTCAATCGACGCAAACCCCGCTTAAGGCTCCAGCCGATCCCAAAAGGCCGGATGTAAGCTGATACAGCAATGACCACATCTTCTCTCTTCTCTCTGCGGATAATTCTGCGGATAGCCTTGGCCATAAACGGAGTTCGTATGGCTCCCCAATAGAAAAAATTGCATCCTGCTTCATAAGCATCTTCAAAAGCTTTAGAGGATAAAGTATAAGAAGAACCCAAACCCAGCCTTCCTGTGTGAAGGTCTGTTTGTCCAAGCTTGATTCGTTCTTTCAGCCACTCGCTCACTTTTTATTCCCTTTCTGTCACCTTATTTAAAAACCCCGGAATGCGTTTGATGGACTCCTTGACATTTTGAGGATTGAGGAATTCCCCATCATTCACTATAAAATGCGCATCTCTTTCTCTCACCCATGTCTCCACATGGTCCGGGGCATTTTTCAATATATCAAATCCCCA
>DASRVI010000076.1:0-4257 GCA_035655135.1 Acidobacteriota bacterium
AGCTTATTCCAGACATCGATTTTTTTATTTTTATGTATATTAATAAAGAAGCTGCGTTTTCCAGCCAAGTGGAGGGAACAAAAGCTAATCTTACCGATGCTCTTCAAGCTGAAGTCGAAAGAACTCCTGAGATTCCCGACGATGTGGATGATATCTTGCATTATATCAAGGCGATGAATACAGGATTAGAGAGACTAAACAGTTTGCCGTTATCCTTAAGACTGATCAAAGAAGTCCATTCAACTCTATTAACGGACGCGCGAAGTTCAACATCTCCTCAGCCTGGAGAATTTCGCAACAGCCAGAATTGGGTGATGGGCACGAATCTCAACGATGCGCGTTTTGTTCCACCGCCACCACAATATGTACTAGCGGCGATGGGAGAACTTGAGAAATTCTTCTATTCTCACAATAATATTCCAACATTGATAAAGGCGGCTTTAATGCACAGTCAGTTTGAGACAATTCACCCTTTTCTAGATGGGAATGGAAGAACCGGAAGGCTGCTCATTACTTTCTATCTTTGTCATCAAAATGTGTTGGAACGACCAGTGCTTTATTTTTCGGAATATTTAAAAAAGCACAGAAATAAGTATTTTTTGCTACTGGACGAATATAGAAAAGGGAATGTATCTATATGGCTGGAGTTTTTCTTAGAGGGTGTTATTCAAATCTGTAAAAAATCGATTGAGACATCCAATAGAGTCATTGATCTAAGAGAAAAAGATCTTCAGAAAATCTCGAATATGGGAAGAGCCAGTAAAAACGCGATGGTTTTATTGAAGCATCTTTATAAACTGCCCATCGTTGATGTAAAAAAGGTTGAAGAGGCCACAGGACTTTCACGAGAAGCTGCAAATCGATTGGTGAAACGATTTTGTAAACAAGGCATTTTAGTGCAGAAAGATCAAGATGTTAAATACGGCAGGCTGTTTGTTTACAAAGACTACTTATCGCTATTCGAATAAATCCCCATTTTGCCCCCCCAAAATGCTGTTTTAAGAGGGGGTTTTTCTGTGGAAAAGTGGGTTATGTTATTGATAGATTGGAAATTGCCCGGGCCCGTCCCATAAAAAAAATCCAAATCATATCCCACTCTTCTTGAAAATAATTTAAAAGAATAATTAAATCCCCGTTCTGCCCCCAAAAATTGCCGCTTTAGAAATTAAATAAATGAGAAAAAACTCACTCTGAGCCGTCTTCATAAAGTGAGAGAAAACAAAGGGCTCAATCAATCCATCTTATTGATAAATATAAGGAAAACCAGGTATAACCCTATAATGTCAAAAAATAAACTCTAATAACGCTTAAATGTTAATTTATTTAACCATGGCTTGTCGGGTTGCCTACTTAAACGACCGGACCTGCGCAGGGAGCGAGGAAAAAACTTTGAAATAATGTATAATCTGGATTATACTAATCATGATTATACTTTTTGATCCAACAATTGGAGGAAACCTATGAGAAGCAAGACTCATATCTCTGAGGAAAGGAGCTGAATGAAATTCATCAACCGTGAAAAAGAACTTGAGATTCTGTATGAACACTACAAAAAGGAAGGATTCCAATTTGTTCCTATCTACGGGAGAAGACGAATCGGGAAAACCAGATTGATACAAGAATTTATCTCCAGTAAACCTGCTGTTTATTTCCTTGCCGATATGGTTTCAGAAGCTGAGCAGCTCAAAAATCTTGGGAGATCATTTGGTGAATATTTCCAGGATTTCATACTTAGTGATACAGGATTTAAAGATTGGTACCAATTTTTTCAATACCTAAAAGAAAAGAATCCTAAAAAATTGATCTTAGTTATTGATGAATTTCCTTATTTAGTGAATTCAAATCCTGCTATCTCTTCTATTTTTCAGAAGGGAATTGATGAATACCTTAAAAACACCAACATTTTCCTCGTTCTTATGGGATCAAGCGTAGGAATGATGGAAAAAGAAGTCCTTATCTACAGAGCTCCTTTATACGGAAGAAGAACCGCTTCCATTAGGGTTCCAGAGATGAAATTCCACTCCCTTAAAAATTTTTTCCCGGAAAAAGATTTCATCGAGCTTACTCATATCTTCTCCGTCTTCGGAACTATACCTGCTTACGTAGAAAAATATGACTACCGTAAAGACATATTCCAAAATATAGAATCTCTCATTCTTGATACAGGCTCTTTTTTTTACAACGAGGTCGAATATCTACTGAGAGAAGAGCTGAGAGAACCTCGAAACTACTTTGTTATACTTAAGGCCATCTCTCAAGGGAAAAGGCGGGTTTCTGAAATCATCAATGACACGGGTTTTGAAAAAAGTCTAGTCTCCCGATATCTGGAGATATTGAAAAGTCTCAACATTGTGATTAAGGATACACCCGTTACTGAAAAAAATCCCAAAAAGAGTAAAAAAGGGATATACAAGCTTAGGGATAAATTTTTTACCTTTTGGTTTAAATATATTTTTCCTAATAGAGAAAGAATCGAAATTGGTCGATCCGATTTTGTCCTTGACCTCATAAAAGACACCTTTGAAGATTTTGTTTCCTGGGTTTATGAAGAGGTATGCCTGGATCTCTGCCTTGATTTTTTAGATAAAGGGATACTTTCCTTTACCTCCATCGGAAAATGGTGGTCAAAGGATGGAGAAATCGATATAGTTGCTCTTGATGAAAATACCAGAACCGCTTACTTTGGCGAATGCAAATGGAGCCTGAAAAAAGTTGGAGAAGATACCTACAGAAAACTCCAAAAAAAATCAAGACTTGTGGACTGGTACAGTAAAGATCGTCATGATCAATTTATTCTTTTTAGCAAGAAAGGATTCACTAAAAATCTAGTGGAAATCGCTCAAAAGGAAAATGTCCTTCTGATCCACAAAGACCGAATCATTAGATGAATTGAAGAAAATGGTAAAAGATGCCGTAATAATAATTAAATTCCCCATTCTGCCCCCAAAATTGCCATTTTAAGGGGCAAAAAGATGAGAAAAATCTTTCTCCAAATCGTCTTAATAGATTGAGGGAAAATTGATAAAAGGTTGACATAAAATGTGTAATGATGTATTTATGCATATATGGGAAAGAAAAAGATGAAAAGGATCAATTTGAATATCGACAGTGACCTTTATGAAAAAGCCAGAACTTTTGCTTTCATTAAAAGAAAAAGCATTTCAGAAATCTTGAGAATGGCTCTCAGGGAATGGATGAAAAAAAATAGTGACAGAAAAACAGAAATGATACTCTCCGAGACCGATGAGGCGAAACTTTTAAAGATTCTTGAGTCAGACGAATTCATTTCTTCCGAAAAAGCTAAAAAATTCCTGGGTCTATGAAGATCCTTTTCAGCAGAACAAGCCTCCATTATCTTAAAAAAATCTCTCCAAAAATCAGAGAAAAAATCTATAATGCTGTCTCTAAATTGCCAGACCAAGGTGATGTTAAAAAGATTAAAGGACGAAAAATAAAAAACATTTACAGATTAAGAGTTGGGAAATACAGAATCTTATTCCCCATTCTGCCCCCCCAAAAAAGCCATAAAAACGGTTCTTTATTCCGGCGGCAGCGTCCTGAGGCTTAAAACATGCCAGGTCACTCCGGCAGCGATCCCTATCAGTACGATTTTAAGCCATAGCTGTTCCACCACCACAACAACACTGATTCCGATGGTTATCCATAAAAGGATCAGGGTCGTTGCTTTGACTCCCCGGGTCACTGTCCTTCTCTCCCGGTAATTTTTTATATAAGGACCGAGCAGCCGGTGGTTCATCATCCAGTTATAGAGCCTTTCCGAACTGCGGACAAAACAAGCCGCGGCCAGCAGTAAAAACGGGGTGGTGGGAAGCAAGGGGACCACCACCCCTACGGCCCCTATAAAAACAAACAGAACGCCGGCGGACATTAGAAACCATTTGCGGAATATGGATTTTTTCATTTCACATCAAACATACTATATTAACCTGAATGACGGCTGAGTCAAGCAGCGCGCAGTAATAGATTCTTTGCTGCAGACACATAGTTCGGAGAAAAACGAACCTAAAATCAGCTGTTTAAGAGGAAAAAAGAAGGGTTAAATCGGGCTATGTTGTTGATATATATAAAGAAAGCCAGGCGCGTCCAAAAACAGGCATAAAAAAAGGCAGGTGCGGGAAGCACCTGCCCTTTTTAGGCTTTAATCGAACTTAATTATTAACTACCTGTTCCAATTCTAGGCGCTGCAATCCAGGAGCCGTTCCAGTTAACCAGGTCATTATCAAAATGCTGCATGGT
>DASRVI010000077.1:0-6240 GCA_035655135.1 Acidobacteriota bacterium
GCAAGAAAATCAATTCCGTCAGCTCTGTCTGGAACTTCCCACACCGAACCAGTATAGAACAGCTTCAGGAGCTCCAGGTCCTGAGTACTGGCAGCAAAGAGTTGACTATGATATGTCTGTTGAGCTAGATGAGGAGAAACAGCGTTTATATGGTGAAGAAACCATAACCTATTTTAATCATTCACCTAATCCCCTTTCCTATCTCTGGCTTCAGCTTGACCAAAATATCCGCGCTAGAGATTCTCTGGCACAAAAAATCAGCACAGCCCGAATATCAGATCCCATGTATTTTATGTATCTTCAGAGAATGCACAGTGATTTTGATGGGGGATTTAAAATTGAATATATTAAGGATGAAAAGGGGAATAACCTTTCCTATAAAATCGTAGACACCATGATGAGAGTGGATCTTCCAGAGGATTTAAAGCCTGATTCAAAATATTCTTTCAAAATAAAGTGGTGGTACAATATAAATGATCGGCAGAAAACTCATGGAAGGTCCGGTTATATTTATTATAAAGAAGATGGGAATCATGTTTTTGCTATAGCCCAGTTTTTTCCTAGATTGGCTGTTTATAATGAAGTAGAAGGGTGGCAGCACAAGCAGTTTCTGGGAAGTGGGGAATTTGCCCTTCCTTTTGGAAACTACAGAGTGAGGATCACAGCTCCTTCAGACCATATCATTGGAGCTACCGGCACTTTAAAGAATCCAGATATGGTTCTGACCCCTGAACAACAAGCCAGGCTGAAAAAGGCCCGAAATTCCACAGAAAACACAGTTTTGGTTGTTACGGAAGATGAGGCTGTTCAGAATGAAAAAGAGCGCTCTCAGGATCAAAAAACATGGATTTTTGAAGCTGAAAGGGTCAGGGATTTTGCTTTTGCCAGCTCACGAAAATTCACATGGGATGCCATGGCTGTCAAATTCGGAAACCGAACTGTTCTGGCTATGTCATATTATGACAAGAGTGGTAATCCTCTTTGGGAGAAATATTCCACTAAGGCAGTGGCTCATGCCATAAAAGTTTATTCCAAATTTACTTTTGATTATCCCTATCCCAAAGCCATATCTGTGCTGACCGCTAGTGGGGGAGGCATGGAATATCCCATGATTGCTTTTAATGGAGGTATTCCTGAGCCTGACGGCACTTATTCTGAACGCCTCAAATACAGTCTCATTGGTGTGATCATCCATGAATTCGGACACAACTTCTTTCCCATGATTGTAAATTCAGATGAACGCCAGTGGGCATGGATGGATGAAGGTTTGAATACGTTTTTGGAATATCTGTCTGAGCAGGAATGGGATAGGGAATTTGCCCGAAGGAGTGGACCTGCTTACACTATGGTTAGATACATGAAAGGAGAAAAAAAGTATATGTCTCCTATCATGACCGCGCCTGACATTGACATGAATGTAGGAAGCAATGCCTATTCCAAAACAGCTGCTGGGCTTAATATCCTGAGGGAGACCATAATGGGCAGGGAATTGTTTGATTATGCTTTCAAAGAATTTGCACAAAGATGGAAGTTCAAGCATCCAACGCCAGCAGACTTTTTCCGCACCATGGAGGATGCCTCTGGAATAGATCTTGACTGGTTTTGGCGGGGATGGTTTTTTGGAACAGACCATGTTGATATCGCTATAGATGAGGTGAAGTGGTATAAAATCAATACTGGAAAGCCAGAGCTGACAAGGGCCATCGAACAAGAGGAAGAAAAAAGCATGAGTGAAAAATATATCAGCAATATCCGCAATAATAAGGAAATTGAAGAGACTGCAGTGGAAAAGGATGAGTCTCTGCTTGATTTTTATGATAAATATGACCCTCTTCAGGTGACCCCTCAGGATGAAGAACAGTACAAAAAATATCTTGAATCATTGACCGAAGAAGAAAGGGAGATTTTAAATTCAGGGTATAATTATTATGAAGTTACTTTTTCCAATATCGGCGGCATGGTTATGCCCTTGATCCTAAAGTTTGAATTTAAAGATGGCTCTGAGGAAGTAAAAAGAATTCCGGCTGAAATATGGCGCCGCGTCAATGACCAGGTGAGAAAAGTATTTACTTTTAAAAAGGAAGTCGAAAAAGTCACCTTTGACCCATTCTTAGAAACAGCGGACGTGGATAGCAGAAATAACAAATGGATCGTTCAGGAAAAACCCGATTATTTCAAAGTGCAAAAATTCCAAAGACGTTCTGAAAAGAATCTGATGCAAAAAGTGAAAGAAATGGAAAAACAAGAAAAGAAGGAAAAAGAAAAGAAATAATCTGAGCTGAATTTCATTGATTTCTACTAACTTCTATTTATGAGTAGTCCAAGTAATCTGAATATCCCTGTGTGTAACTGGGTTAATAGTTAAAGAAGGAAGTGTTCAATAGCGGACAATAGTTGGTCTAAAATGGACACTTTACTGTTATTCAGTTAATCTTTTTAGGAACTTTCTCTGTTTCAATGAGTTGGCATGAAAATTGCTTGATTTAAGATGAAGAGACTACCATGTCAAAAATGAAGCTGGGAGTTTGAACCATGATTAAAAATTATCTGCTTATGGCATTCCGGAATTTGAAAAAATATAAAGTCTATTCTTTGATCAATATTTTAGGCCTTGCTGTGGGATTGAGTGCTTTTGTTTTGATCCTTCTCTATCTTCAGTTTGAACTCAGTTATGATAAATTTCATCAAAATGCTGACCAGATATACCGAGTGGGTATTAAATCCTATCAGGAAGGCAAATACGCCAACGATACCTACATATTCACTCCTCCTATTGGAGAAGACATGAAGGAAGAATTCCCTGAGGTCATAGAGTTTGTCCGCATGTCCACGCAAAGACCTGCCTATTTAAACATCAATAAAGAAGCTTTTAAAGTCACAGACATGAGGTATGTATCTGACAAAATGTTTGAGATGTTTTCTTTTAATCTTATATCAGGAGATCCTGAAACAGCACTTTTGGATCCCTTTTCAATGGTGCTCACTCAAGAAACAGCGGAACGGCTATTTGGTTCAGAAGATCCTGTTGGAAAAACCATTCAAATAGGCCCAAATAATCTATATAAAGTCACTGGGGTAGCTAAAAGCCCTCCTGAGAATTCCAGTATACAGTTCAATACCTTGATATCATTTTCTACTCTTTACAAGCTGCCCAACCTTCATCTGGGCTGGAATGGGGGTAATCAGTACATAACCTATGTGAAGCTCCAAGAGGGAGTATCTCCTGAACAGGTTGAGAAGAAGCTGCCGGATTTCATGTGGCGTCATATCAATGAGCGGATCGCTGCGTACGGATGGAAAAATGAAGCTTATTTCCAGCCTTTAAAAAAGATTCATTTTTATTTTGATCCGGGCTCTAAGGTGTCGTTGATTAATTTTTATACCTTCACTGTAGTAGCTGTGTTTATCCTGCTCATCGCCTGTATTAATTTTGTCAACCTCACCACAGCTCGGGCAGCCCGAAGAGCCCGGGAGGTAGGATTAAGAAAAGTTGTGGGAGCCAACCGGGGAAACTTGATCAGACAGTTCTTGGGAGAATCTGTTTTTTTAACAGCCTTGGCTTTTCTTCTGGGAGCCTCTCTTGTTTCTCTTTTTACTCCAATATACAGTCAGCTCTTGAATAAAGACCTGAATATCCTCAGCATGATCAATCCTCTGAGTGTACTGGGCCTCATCGCCTTGATTCTCATCGTGGGAGTGGCGGCAGGAATCTATCCTGCCTTTTTCCTTTCCTCTTTTCAACCGGCAAAGACCCTTAAAGGAGAGGTTGAAAAAGGAGGGATGGGAAGAAAGTTCAGGGATTTTCTGGTTGTTTTTCAGTTTGCCATATCCATTACTCTGATCATCTGCACTTTTCTCATCCAAAATCAAATTAGATTTATAAAAAAAGCAGAGCTGGGTTATGAAAAAGAAAATATGCTGGTGATCAATCTTCCGGGTGAAGAGCTGAGGACTCAAACAGAAGAAATGAGAGAAAAGCTGTTATCCATTCCAGGAGTTACTCATGTCAGTGCTTCATCAGATGTGCCTCATCGAGGATTCACCAGAAACGGTTATGTGCCAGAAGGATACACTTCTTCACTTATGTTTCATGCTCTGGACATTGATGAGCACTTTTTAGACACCTATGAGATTGAGGTCATAAAGGGAAGAAATTTCAATAAAGAATTTTCCACGGATAAAGAGGCTTATCTTATAAATGAAACTCTGGCCAAGCAATTGGGATGGGAAAATCCTGTGGGAAAAACCATCAGCCGGAATGGTGAATGGAAAGTGATTGGAGTGGTCAAAGATTTCCAGTTCTCCACTCTTCACTATGATGTGGGTCCTTTGATTATAACCAGCAATCCCTGGGGAAATCGATTTGATTATCTGTCTGTTAAGCTCAGCAGTGCCAATCTTCCGGGAACTTTAAAAGAAATAAAAAAAGTGTATAAGGAATTTTCGCCTCTTCTTCCCTTTGAATACTTTTTTCTGGATGAGGCTTTTGACCGGCTTTATAAATCTGAAGAAAGGTTTCAGAGAATCTTTCTTTATTTCTCTGTGCTTGCCATTTGTATTGCACTGCTTGGTTTGTTCAGTCTTTCTGCCTATACAGCTCAACAGAAGTCCAAGGAAATCGGGATCCGGAAAGTGCTGGGAGCCACAGTTCCTGATATACTGGCTATGTTTGTTAAAAACATGGCTGTTCTGATTTTGATCGCGAATGTGATTGCTTGGCCTTTGGCTTATTTTGTCATTCAAAAATGGCTTCAAAATTATGCTTATCGAAATGAATTGAGTCTATGGGTGTTTGTGTTAGCTTTTTTAGGGAGCCTAGCCGCGGCTTTAGTCACTATAAGTTTTCAAAGTTTCAGGGCGGCCTTTAAGAATCCAGCAGATGTCCTCCGTGCTGAATAAAAAACCAAACTGAATCCTCCAAGTCTAGCGGAGTTTGAAAAATTTAACAGCCAGGAATAAAAAGACCAAACTGAAAAGCGCTAGAAAACCAATATGTGGAAGGATTTCCTGAAGTCCGTATCCAAAAGAAATGAGTTTATGGTAAGCGTCCATGGTCCAACCCGTAGGGAATATAAAAGAGACTGTGCGCAGACCCTGGGGAACCAGTTCCAACGGCCACCAGCAGCCTCCGAGAGCTGCCATGAGATTGGCCACCAGGATATTAAGTACGATCAGGACTTCTTCTTTTTGTATCAGGCATCCGAAAAGGATGCTCAGTCCTGCTATGCTGCCGCAGAAAAAGAGAGAGACCAGAAAAAGAGCTGGAATGGACTCTCCTAAATAAACTCCAAACAAAAATCGGCCTGCGAGAAACATGAGAGTGATCTGAAGCATCCCAATCATGACGCGGTTGAGCCATTTACCCCCAATAAGATCTGTGTAAGTGGCTGGAGTCAAAATAATTCGTTCCAATTGACCTTGACGTCTTTCTTCCAGCAGATTGATTCCTCCGTACATAAGAACGGTAAACAGAAGAAACATGACTGTGATTCCAGGCACAGAATGATTGAATCCAGAGGGAATGGTTTTCAATTTTCCGGCCTGCTTGACTTGAACTGAAATCAATTCTTTTAAGGACGTCTCACTGAATTGATTTTCAAGAACCTGTAGATTTTCTGGAGCCAATTGGATCAGTCTTGCCATAGTTTTGATCACTCCCCTCAAAATATGGGCATAGACGGCCTGACCAGCTTCCATATTGCTTTCGGCTTCTTTTTCCAGAATTAGCTCTACTTTTTCCCCCTTGATGATTTTTTCTGAGAATTCAGGAGGAATGATGAGAGTTCGGATTTCAGCATCATTTTTATCCTCAATAAGATTGACGTCATATCTTTGATGCTTAAGTTCATCAATTAGAGCCTTGGATAGGACTCCATGGTCTTGGTCTAGAATATTGAGAGTGGCTTTGGAAGCTGTTGGGGATGGGCTTTTAAAAGCCATCCCAAAAAGAAAGGCGAAAAGAAGGGGGAAAACCAGCAGCCACATGAAAAACATTTTGTCCTTCAAAGCGATTTTCAAATCAGTGAAGGCAATGGTCCAGAGTCTCATCGATACAATCCTTTTTTTAATTTCTTTTTAAGCAGAAAAGAACTGGCTACAGAGAGCAGAAGGCCCATAACCAACATCCCTATAACAATCTCCCAGATTTGGGATACAGAGTCTCCTATGATATTTTTTTTGAAAGCTTCCAACCCCCAATAATTGACAGTGAAGCGAGAGATCTTTTGAATAAAGGGAGGG
>DASRVI010000078.1:0-3195 GCA_035655135.1 Acidobacteriota bacterium
TACATTTTTCTTCTCTTAAAGGTTTTGTATACAATTCTATTTTATAAATGTCAAGGAATTCAACTCTTTTTATTGATAATAGCCGATATATCTTCCCATCTACTCTTTCTCAAATATATATACAAATTCAAGAATCAAGGACGATTGGATGCAGAATTTCTAAAATACTCCTTCATGTGTCAAGAAGGACCATTCAAATGTGGCTGAGAGCAGAAAGAATCATAAGAAAAAAAGATGTTCAATGAGAATTTTAATGCCGATTCCGATCAGCACGACGCCCCCGAAAATTTCCGCACGTTTCTCAAAATAACAGCCCAGTTTATGACCAATCAATAATCCGATTGATGATATAATGAAGGTAATGATACCAAGTCGTCCTCAGCCAGGACATCCAGCAATATCTTATCCAGCAGTTTTTTCTGATTTAAATTCTCAAATTTAATACAGAAGATGATTTTTAACAAGATTCCTTAAACGAATGAGCTTGATCTCTTCTTCAGGATTCTCCATGTTTATTATAAAGCATTCATCTAAATTATAGCCCGCAATTCTTAGTGCAATCCATCCGCATAAATTCCCGAAGTCTTCGTCAGTATGAATTTTTGATTTTACAAGATCTGCTTTTCTGAATTTTTGATAAATAAGTTCCTGCTTACCAATATACCACAAGAAATGACCGTTTTCGTGTGCTTTTGTATAAATCATACTTGCTTTATTTAGATTCTTATTTATCAAAACAATATATCCATAGGCTTTTTCTTTGGAGCATTTAGCTTCAAAAACCCCACTCCAGCCATATCCATGAACACAGTCCTGATAAGGCGTGGGAAGCCCGAACTGTTCTCTTATTTCATTTATCCTTTTATATATATCTGTAACATTATTTTCTTCTTTGTAAAATTGATTCTCTTTAAGCATAACTTCAAGATTAAGCTCAGGAATTTTTATTTTTCCTTTCTTAAAACCTTTGCTCTCAAAGTAGTATTTAAATACATTTTTTGACTCTGCTTTATTATCCTGAATAATAATATCTTTGGAGTAATAATAAGATTCATTTGTCTTAGATAACGTCCTTCCTGGGAAATTGATATATAAAAATAAAAACGCTAATAGGGTTCTAATCAAAGCAGAATATAATGAGTGCATAATTAGCCTTTTCCTCAGAGCCAATTCATTCTTTTTCAGATCGAACTATTTTTGGTATCAAGATTCATTAAATTTTTGACTGCCATTTTTTGTTTTTTTGTTTATATTTTTCTTCATTAAAGAAGCGACTACATCCCTTACTTCCTGCATGCTAAAGAGATATTTCTTTCTCAGTTTTCCCAAATGTTCATAAAGAGATACGTTTAAAGGGATTCCTAACTCATCAGCAATTTTCCGTGCTGGGATGTCGGTTATTTCCTCTAAATCATAGAGGCTCATCTCCCCTGTAATAAGTATTCCAGAAGGAACAGCAGCTCTCCTCCCTGCAACCAATCTTTGTTCAGGTTGTTGTTGGGGACGTTCCTTATGCTTCAATTCCTCTTTTGTCTCCTGTTCTTTTTTTGTCTGTTTTTTTTCTTCCGTAAGAGTCATTTGATCTGTGACGAAACTAGTATGGATTTTCCCTTCATAGACCTCATCATCTGAAGCTTTCGGAGAGGCGGCCCAGAGAAGGAGAAAAACCAGAAAAAAGATAACCGTTATCAGAATAATCATCACTGCCCATCCTCTATAAAAGAGCTGTGAACCTTTATCCTTAATCCAGCTCCAACTGAGAATGATGTAAACGATGGAAAGAACAGCAAAAGCAATAGAAAGATAGAAATGGATATTTCCCCAATAATGACACCGGAGATTTAGGACATTTTCTGAAGCCGTGAAGTCTTTGGAAATAATCAAGCCCCTTAGGAAGCCGATAATTGCCATTCCTATGATGCACATAAAAATGAGGGTAACTACCATATACTGCCAGTCTGTTTTTTTCATATTTAGCACTCTTTTTTGCTAATAATCCAGTTTAGATGTCAAATTCTCAGGATTCGCAACTGTCAGTTTTCTAAATCAAAGATTTCTGGATTTACGTATCTGCTGATTAGTTCAATCTTGTTCATGATGGGAATATAAGATGACTATTTTCTTTAATATTTAAATTCTGCATTTATGGAGATATATCTTCCAGTTAGCGGGGCATATATGTAGGCAGCACTTTCGTCTTCAGCAGCGGTATAGATAACCTTTTGTTTATAGTCAAAAATATTATCAACACCAAATGTGACCCACAGATGATTTTTCATGAATTTTTTTATTATTTTAATATCCCATAAGCTAAAGAAAGGAGTTTTTTCAATTCTCTCCTCAACATAATTCTCGATGTACATATTTCCAGTTACCCGGCTTATCATGTTAATTATTAAATCCTTTTCCAAATGATTATACTCAAGCTTAAACTGGGCCGTTGTTTCAGGAGTGCGCATTATGTATTGACTCTTGCCTATTCCATAATCCTGGGCTTCTTTGTACCTAGCATCTGTATAAGTAAAACCAAGATGAAAGCGGAGCCTGCTCATTAAGGGTATGTTTGCACTCGCTTCAATGCCTTGTGTGTAGGCATCGCCGCCGTTTAAGTAGACAAAATCAAATCCTGGTGGGGCGTTTTCTTCACTGAAATATATTTTTTTTCTGATTAATGTCCGAAAGATATTAAAATCAAAATATATATTTTTAGTATAATATTCTCCACTCATACTGTAACTTAAGGACTTTTCTGGTTCAAGATTTCCTGGATTATAAATAAGCGGAGCCGCTGAACAGAGATGTAAATCTTCAGCAAAAAGATAGGGCACCCGAAACCCGCTGCCAATGCTTGCACGAAGATTAAACTTTGGACTGATTTCCCATTTTGCTCCCAGCCTGGGGCTGACAGAAGAAGCCTCTATAAAGGTACTGTCAGTATAATCATAACGAAGACCAAAAACGAGATCTAATTTCTCAAGGGCATTTATCTCATCTTGAATATAAACTCCTGTTGTTTTTGCACCTTTTTCTGGAGAGGGATTATAATTAATAATCTCATTAATTTTTTCATTTTTATAGGTTATTCCGCTTGTCACAATGTGGTTGCCTTCAAAAAGCTGGTGGGAATATTGAGCGTTTATGACATATAATTTTTCGTCAGAATCAAAGGGTCTGGCAGCGTTTGTGGCATGACGT
>DASRVI010000079.1:0-6589 GCA_035655135.1 Acidobacteriota bacterium
TGACGGAGGTGAAAATTGGGAAATCACCAGTTACAATAGAATTTTGAATGAAAGACCTCATTACGCTTCAAGGGTCATGGTCAATCCAGCTGATGAGAATGAAGTCTATTTTGCAGCCAACAGCCAGAGCCGAACTTTTAATGGGGGATACACCTCCGAAACAGTCCCCTGGGGAGGCGACTGTCATGATATGTGGGCTGATCCAAAAAATCCTGATAGGATGATGATCAGTAATGACGGAGGCGCCATGATCACTCTGAATAGAGGAAAGTCCTGGAAATGGGTGACTCTTCCCATTGCTCAGATGTATCACGTGGCTGTGGACAACCAGGTGCCTTATTATGTTTATGGAGGTCGTCAAGATGGAAGCGCCTACAAAGGACCCAGCACAGGTTCTTTTAGCAGATGGGGAATTTATAATTCTCTCTGGGAAGAAACAGCAGGTGGAGAGTGTGGATTTGTGATACCTGATCCGGTTGATCCTGATATTGTATGGGGAGGTAGTTACAATGCTGACCTTCAAAGGGCGAATTATAAGACAGGTCACATCAACACGGTCCATGTGTGGCCAGAGTCAATCTACGGTTCCCATGCAGCTGTGGTGAAATATCGTTTTAATTGGACTTTTCCTATCAACATATCTCCGCACAACCACAATAAAGTCTATGTTGGAAGCCAGTATGTGCATATGACTAAAGACAGTGGAAGAACTTGGGAGAAGATCAGTCCTGACCTCACCACAAATGATCCAACCAAGATGGGTCCCTCAGGCGGTCTGACTCGTGATAATCTGGCTGTAGAGTATGGGTGTTGTTTGTTTGCCATTGCTGAGTCTCCTGTGGAGCAAGGGTGTATATGGGCTGGAAGCAATGACGGGTTGATTCATGTAACCCGTGATAACGGAGAAACCTGGACTGATGTGACAGATAACATACCGGATTTACCGGAATGGGGAACAGTGAGCAACATCGAGCCTTCAAACTATGATGCGGGCACAGCCTATATTACTGTAGATTTTCATCAGATGAACAATAGAGATCCCTTTGTTTATAAAACAGAAGATTATGGAAAGACTTGGAAGTCCATAAGTTCTGATATCCCCAAAAGTGTGTTCAGCTATGCACACTGGATTCATGAGGATCCAGTGAGAAAAGGACTGCTTTATCTAGGAACTGAAAATTCAATATTTGTGTCTTTTAATGATGGAAAAGATTGGCTTCCTCTACAGAACAATCTGCCTCATGCTCCTGTTCATCACATGGTGGTTCAAAAAGACTTCAACGACTTAGTGGTGGCGACTTACGGAAGAGGATTTTGGATCATGGATGATATCTCTCCTCTTCAACAGTTGAACGAAGACATTCTCAAAACTGATGTCCATCTTTTTAATCCCAGGAAGACTTATCGACTTCACAGTCAGGCCGGAGGCCCCTATGTTTATCCCCGAGCTTATATTGATTATTATCTAAAAGAGAAGCAGGAAAAGAGGATAAAAATTGAGATATTTGATGAAAATGGAATTTTGGTCAACACCTTAAATGGATCCAATCATTCAGGAATAAACCGTGTGACGTGGAATTTAAGGCATTATCCAGCGGACCAAGCGAAACTGCGCAATAAGCCCCCTGGAAATCCTCATGTAGTGGAGGAAAAAAGATTCCTTGAACGCTGGGAAAGAGAAGGTTGGTATCCTATATTAAGCTGGGGCACCAGCGGAGGATTTAGAGGTTTTCTGGCGGCTAATGGAACATATACGGTAAAACTCATGATCGGTGAAAAAGAAATAACCCAGGAACTGATGGTGAAAAAGGATCCCAACTCTGAAGGAGACTGGGAAGGAATCAAACAGCAAGTTGAAATGCAGAAAGAGATTAGAAAAGACTTGAATACAGTAACCCTCATGATCAATAAGATTGAATGGATGCGAAAACAGCTCAAAGACCTGAAGGATGTCCTGTCCCAAGATGAAAAAAAAGAAATGATTTCAGAAATAGAAAAATTTGACAAAAAAATCCGTTCTATTGAGGATGAGCTTTTCCAGCCTATTTTAGCTGAAGGAGATTCAAAGTCTTTCCGATATCCCCAAAAATTATACTGTAAGCTTTCTGTGCTTGCAGGGGATGTGGCTTCAGGTGTGGATTTTGCCCCAAACAAACAGCAGCGCGAAGTCCATGCAGTACTAAAAGAAAGATTAGAGAAGCAGAAACAGCTGTTCAAGAACTTGGTTAATGAAGACCTGCCCGCTTTCAATTTATTTTTGAAAGGAAAAGGGAAAGCAGGCATTATCGTTCCTGAACTCAAATAACCTGAACTATTCATAAAATATGTATGCATTTTCATACAAATTTATCATGATTAATTCTCTTATTCGAGTTTTGCTAATTAAGAACATGATTGTTCCATTAATTCATGGATTATTTTCATTTATTAGGTTTCATCCACGACTAAATCAACGAAAATGCTTTGGGATTATTCGAGAATGAGGAGTGATATTCAAAGGCTTGACAATCCATACTACAAAGCGTATCTTTTTTACAAGGAAACTCAATATATAGTGGATTAAATTTAAATGATAAGAGCTGAACGAAGAAAGCACTTCCGTTTTGGTTGCAGTTGTTTTGGTGAAGCTAGATTTGAAAACAGTTCAGTAGAAAAAATATCCATAAAAAATATATCTTATGAAGGATTGAAGATTCTTACTGGTAAAAGAAAATTTTCTGTAGGAGATGATATTGAAGTTCGCGTTGATATCCCTGGAGAAAGGGTGCGTCCCCTTGTCAAAGGAAAAATTAGGTGGATAAATACGGAAAAAGAAGGAACTGAATTAGGCGTTAAGCTACATAAAATGGCAAAATCCATAAAAAGAGAACTTATTGATTACGGATTTTCTGTATGGCGTGATCGTCTCCAGTATAAACATCATTAATTCCATCTCCTTTTTAACCTGACCTATTCATAAAAAAAGGGCGATGTTTTTATTATTCCTTTATTTTCAGCGATATATAAGTTTTTTTCACGAACAATATCTTGAACATTTTTCCTGTTTGTATTTTTAATTTTAATCGCCATTTTTTTACCTTACAGGCGAGCCAATCTTACAGCGTCTGCTTCGTTACAAGGCATTCGCAGTGAAGGACCACACCTTCATGCCTTGTGCCTCGCATCTGCCGCAAGCTTGACTCGTGAATAATCCAGGTTAATAACATCTGAATTTTATACTAAAAATATTTCTTTTTTATGATATAATCATAAAAAAAATCAAAAATGCCACCAAACATAAGGGGAAAAAATGAAGAAAAGAGTCCTGTTTTTATGTTTCTTTTTGCTAATACTGTTCTTTTCTTTGAGCTTTGGCTTTCAGTTAGATCCTGAAAAAGTCAAAAACAGAAAAAAATGGGAAGTATTTATAAAATCTGCTGAAATCATTGGGCATGAAAACATAGAGGAAGGCATCACCAAACCCAAGAAGCTGTTTTTAAAACTAGGAGATATAGAAAAAAGCGGTGTATGGAAAAATCCACAAGGAATTCAAAAGGGATTTAAAGATGAGTGGAGGTATGAAATCGCTGCCTATAAAATGGATAAGCTATTGGGATTAGGCATGGTTCCACCAACGGTTGAGAGAAGATTCAGGGGAAAAAAAGGTTCTCTTCAATTATGGGTCGAACTTGAGATGAATGAGCTTGAAAGGATTGAGAAAAAAATAGAAATACCAGAGGAAAAAAAAGAGCAGTGGGAAAAATCTATATACCTTGCCAGAGCTTTTGACAATTTAATCGGGAATATAGACCGAACCCAACAGAATATCAGATATACAAAGGACTGGCGCCTTATTTTGATTGATCATTCGCGAGCTTTCCGCACCAAAAGGATATACACAGATCAGCTTATTTACGGAAAACATGGTCTAAGAAGCACTATGTTGTTTCCCAAAATTCCCAGAATATTTTTTGAAGGTGTGAAATCTCTAAATTACGATAAAATAAAAGAAGCCACTGAGGGATACCTGAATTACTATGAGATTGAGGCGATGTTGGCAAGAAAAAAGCTGCTCATAAAAGAAGTGAAAGAGATGATCAAAGAAAGAGGAGAAGAGGACGTCCTTTATTAGTCTGGTCTATCCATAAGCAATCTCAAGTAATATCGATTCTTGAATCAAGCAAGTTGGCATTGTTAACATTATTTGTTATTTTACATTCATTGACATAGAGTTAATGATTTTGTATAAAAATTAACTAATCTGATTTATTCATAAAAAATGGCGGTGACTATTTTATGAATTATTCAGGCTTAAAGAATGAGGGAGAAACAGATGATAAAGATTAAAAACTTGACCAAATATTACGGTGATTTGTGTGCTGTGGATCATGTGAGTTTTGAGATTAAAAAAGGTGAAATATTGGCTTTATTAGGACCTAATGGAGCGGGAAAAACCACCATATACAGAATAATCACAGGATATTTAAAACCGACTTCAGGAAATATAGAAGTCATGGATTATAATATCTATGACCACATAATGGAGATAAAAAATAAAATTGGGTATCTTCCTGAAGCAGCTCCGATTTATAAAGATATGCTGGTTTATGATTATCTTGATTTTATTGCGGATATTAGAAGAATCCCAAAAGACAAAAAAATGGCACAAATCAAAGAACTGGGAGATTTATGCGGATTGAACGAAGTGATGCACATGATTATTGATGAGCTTTCCAAGGGATACAGACAGAGAGTTGGGGTTGCTCATGCTTTAATGGGAGACCCTGATATACTGGTACTGGATGAACCAACGGCTGGATTGGATCCCAATCAAATTATTGAGACCAGAGAAATCATAAAAAGAATCGGAAAGAAAAAGACCATTATTTACTCCACTCATATTCTCAGCGAGGCAGAAGCCACATGTGACAGGATTGTGATTATTAATAAAGGAAAAATTGTGGCTAATGATACCTTGGAAGGCATGCGCAAATCCTTGAAAGAAGAATCGTTTGAAAATATTTTTATGACATTAACCAAAGGGAATTAAAAAATGCAAAATATCAAACATATTTTTCAAAAAGAATTCAAGACTTATTTCATCTCTCCTATCGCTTACATTGTTATTTCTGTTTTTTTGGTAATCATAGGGTGGTTGTTTTTTTCCACATTTTTTCTTGAAAAACAGGCTAATCTGACTAAATTCTTTTCTCTTCTTCCTGTTACTTTTTCATTCATAATACCAGCCGTGACCATGCGTCTTTTTTCTGAAGAAATCAATATAGGATCCTATGAATTGCTTATCACTCTCCCTTTATCTTTTAGGGATATAATCATGGGGAAATTTTTAGCAGCGGTCGTCTTTGTAGCGATTATGCTGAGTCCGACCCTTATATATGCTGTGACCACTTCTTTTATTGGAGATTTGGATTGGGGTCCGGTCATAGGCGGATATTTTGGAGCCATTCTCCTCGGAGCTAGTTTTAGCGCTGTGGGGCTTCTGGCTTCATCCTTCACAAGAAATCAGGTCATTGCTTTTATTATCGGGATGGCTATTTGTTTTAGCTTGACCTTACTGATTGATTTTGTTTTGTTCTTTGTTCCTGATTTTTTTGTTGGTTTTTTCCAATATTTAAGTGCTAGTCACCACTTTCAAAATATTGCCAAAGGAGTTATAGATTTAAGAGATATTGTCTATTTTATTTCACTTGCGTTTGTTGCTTTATATGCCACTAATTTAGTTATTGAGGAAAAGAAATAAGGAGACCCAAATGGAAAAAATAAAAAGAAAATCTATCTATTATAAATTTGGTCTGTACGTTGTGATAACTGTTCTTGTCAATCTAGTTGCTCTCAAGTTTTTCTTTAGAATAGATTTAACAGAAAACAATCTTTATTCTTTATCCAAAGCCAGCAAACAAGCTGTCGCTACTCTTAGAGAGCCGTTAACCATAAATGTGTTTTTTTCAAAAAACCTTCCAGCTCCTTATAACACTATTGAATCTTACCTTCACGACCTTTTAGAAGCCTATGCTTTACATGCTAACGAATATCTCAATTATCGTTTTTTTGATGTAACAGCCAAAGAAGGTGATTTAAGCGAGCAGGCAGAAGAGAACCGCAGAAAAGCTCAGGACTATGGGATCTACCCTGTCAATGTCCAAAAAATAGAGCAAGATGAGGCAAAGCTGCAGCGAGCTTATATGGGGATGGTTTTTATTCATGGAGATATTATTGAAAAGATCCCAGCAGTGACCTCCACTCAAAGGCTGGAGTATAAAATCACAACCACAATACAAAAAATGAACCACAAAATTTCTGCCCTTCTCAATCTGGATGAAAAAATCAAGGTCAATCTAATAAAGTCTTCTTCTTTGGATGAAATAGCCAAAGAAGTCGGTTTGGAAGGGCTTGATAACATAGTCAATATAATTAAGGATACAGTATCTGAATTGAACACCAAATTATACGGTCAGTTAACATTCAAATACATTGATCCAAGTGCGGATGAGACTTCAGACGAGGAAATGAGAAAATATGAACGGTTCATGCTTCAGTGGCCGGAAATAGAGGGATCTGAAGGACAGATAATAAAAGCCGGTCAAGGACT
>DASRVI010000080.1:0-3736 GCA_035655135.1 Acidobacteriota bacterium
GCAAGGGATGAGGAATCCCCTTGCCCTTCCCCTCATTGGATTTCCTTCAATTGACATAAAACGTCATTAGTTGTAACTTTTAAAGTGAAAAATGTCTAAAGTCATTATAGTTAAAACCAAAAATATTTATAACGCTCACAGGGATATAAACACAGAAAAGCTTACAACCCTCTTTCAACGCGGGTTTTATTGGCTCACCGGATTTCAAGACAGCAAAAACAGCATTCCTGCGCTTTTTAACACCGCAAAAAAAATAGGGATAAAGATAAACACCATTGCTGGGAAAAACATTTCAACCAGACCCAAAGTCTCTTTATCACTGGCAGATCTCCTTGTCAAAGGAGGATTCCAAGAAAAAGACATCATTATATGGGACAGAACAAACCGTGAACTTAAGGATGCTGGCTATGGATTAAACATGAGCCAAAGGGGCATAAAAATTTTTGGAACCGATTCCAATCCTATTGGCTATAACAAAAATTTGACTATCCACCGGAGCATAGGAAGCCGGTTCTCTTCCATACAAACCAATATTATTTCCCAATCCATTAGTCTGGCTATTCTCAAAGACCATGGATTGGCTGGAATAACAGCAGGAATGAAAAATTATTATGGATCCATACACAATCCTAATAAATATCATGACTTTAACTGCAATCCTTTTGTGGCAGATCTGTTTGACACAGAGCCTGTCCGCAAAAAACATAAGCTCACTGTTATTGATGCGCTGACAGTCCAATTCCATAAAGGGCCTGCCTATCATTCCCGTTGGGCTGAAGATTACGGGGCACTGATAATGAGCACAGATCCAGTGGCTGCGGATTATATGGGCTGGCAGACTATTGAAACACTGAGAAAAGAACACGGACTTCCCTCTTTAAAACAAGAAGCAAGAGAGCCTAAATATATAAAAACAGCTGAACAATTAGGTCTTGGCTGTGCGGATCTAACCCATATCAACCTAATCAAAGAGGAAATATAATGAAAAGGCGAAATTTTCTAAAGTTTTCTGCTGCTTTAGGACTCACTCCCAAAAAAAGATTAATCCCTTTAACATCTGACCTTTATGCTTTTACCAATGATTCCAACCTGTCAAAAGTTGAAGCCAGGTATTATAAAAAACTTTCTCACAGAGAAGTCGAATGCCACCTCTGCCCCCGTTTCTGTAAGCTGGGTGACAAAGAAAGGGGCTACTGCGGAGTGAGGGAAAATAGGGGCGGAACCTACTATACTCTGGTCTATGGAAAAGCCTGTGCTGTTCATGTGGACCCTATTGAAAAAAAGCCGCTTTTTCACTTTTTGCCAAAAACCACGGCCCTTTCCATAGCCACAGCTGGATGCAATGTGAACTGTAAATTCTGTCAAAACTGGGAAATCTCTCAAGTGAGACCGGAACAAATTACGCACATAGACCTTCCCCCTGAATCAGTGGTTAAAACAGCTCAAAAAAACAACTGCCCCAGCATAGCTTATACTTATTCCGAACCAATGATATTCTTTGAATACATGTACGACACTTCGCTGGAAGCCAGGAAAAAAGGAATCAAAAATGTGGTGATAACAGGAGCTCATGTCAATCCCGAACCTTTCAAAGATCTTCTGGAAGTGGTAGATGGTGTCAAGATAGACCTCAAAGCCTTTAATCAAGCTTTTTACACCAATTATGTCAGAGGAGAGCTCCAACCTGTGCTGGATGCTATTATAGCGGCTTCCCAGAGTCAAGTCTGGCTGGAAATTGTTTATCTTGTCATACCCACTTTAAATGATAAAACATCGGAAATACGTGAGATGTGCCGCTGGATAATGAAAGAAATCGGTCCTGAGGTCCCCCTTCATTTTTCCCGGTTTTACCCTTCCTATCTCATGAAAAATCTTCCTCCCACTCCTATATCAACCTTGGAAAAACTCAGAAACACCGCACTCGAAGAGGGTCTTCACTACGTCTATATCGGTAACATCCCAGCTCACGAAGCGGAAAATACTTATTGTCCCAACTGTGGTAAAATCATTGTAAAAAGAATGGGTTATCTCATAGAACAAATTAACATAGAAAAAGGAAGATGTGTGTTCTGCGGTCATAAAATCCCCGGATTCTGGTCCTGAACCCATTGAGTTTTCTCTTTTTAAATGAAACCAAAGAAAACCATAAAAAACTTAAATACCCATAGTCGGATCTTTCAACTTATTCCCTCTTTTATCCTAGGATTTATGGCTCTTTCTATCCAAATATTGATTCTCAGAGAATTCTCAGTTCAATTCGCAGGCAATGAAATCACATTCGGAATCATGCTGGGGGCCTGGCTCTTGTGGACAGGAATAGGCAGTCTTTTAGGCTCTATTTTTAAATTCACTCAAACCAAATTCTCAGGTTTTTACTACACTGTTATTCTTGTTTTTCCCTTATGTTTTATAGGGCTCAGAATGATCCGATTTTTATTCAAAGCAGGCCCTGGTGAAATGATGGGTCTTTTTCCCATAATCACATCAGCTCTCCTGATTTCAATATTGATTTGTCTTCCCTTGGGAATTCTTTTCGTTTTCAACACTCAATTCCTAAATGGAAAAATTTCCACAGTTTATCTCATGGAGGCTCTGGGATCAGCTGCAGGAGGAATCGTGGTTTACTTCTTTCTCATTCCTCACCTATCGAACTGGAAATCCGCTGGTTTGATAGGATTGATATCCGGCCTCATAATATTTGCAGTCTTTCTCAATAAAAAAAAGATCTTTCTGCTCATATTGATTTTTTTGATGATGTCTGCATTTTGGATTCTTGATTTTCCCATGCAAAAGCTTTATTGGAAACCTTTTTCTCTTGCTGCAAGTAAAGATTCTCCCTATGGAAAACTTCAAATTGTGAAGACCCAAGAACAAATCACTCTTTATAACAATCACTCCAAAGTCTACTCCTATCCTGACCTGTCGTCAGCTGAAGAAGCAGTCCACTTTGCTCTCCTTCAAAAGCCTGAGGCCAAAAATGTTTTACTCATAGGAGGAGGATTCGCAGGGAGCCTTCGCCAGATCCTTAAGTACCCCCATACGACTGTGGACTACGTGGAACTGGATCCTGAGGTCATTCGATTGTCTGTTCGTTTTATTCCTGAATTAAAAAAATATATCCACAACCACCCTCGAATAAATGTTTATTATGAAGATGGGAGAGTTTTTATCAAAAACACAAAAAAAACATATCATGTCATCATTTTAAATCTTCCTCCTCCTGAAACAGCACAGCTCAATCGTTTTTATACACAAGAGTTCTTTCAAATCATAAAAAGTAAACTCCATCCCGATGGTGTTTTTTCATTCCAGGTTCCCTCTGCTGAAAACTATATCAGCCCTCAGCTTCAAGATTTCTTGAGCTGCCTTTATTTCACCCTTGGTTCTGAATTCCATGAAGTGAAAATCGTTCCCGGTGCTTCCAATGTCTTTCTTGCCTCCTCTCATATCAAAGCTCTTGATCCGGATATCCTCAGTCATCAAATAAAAGACCTTGAGCTCCACAATAAATATGTCTCTCCTTATATTTTGAGGGCTCGTTTATCTCCCTTAAGGGTCCAATCTCTTAAAGAAAAAGTAGCCCAAGGGAAAAAACAGGTGAATAAAGACCTGGCCCCTATCAGTTATTTTTATAATTCCGTACTCAGAAGTACCCACTTCAGAGGAATAGAAACCCGGCTCCTGTCATTCCTGTCCAAAAAAGGACGTTTTTGGCTTCTGGATTTTCCTCTGATGA
>DASRVI010000081.1:0-7295 GCA_035655135.1 Acidobacteriota bacterium
TAATTCTTATTTTTTTGCTCATTCCACATTCACTTTATCACCTGTCCGAAATTATAAATCATTTTTGAGAAAAACAAGAGAAATGATTTTGAATTTTTAAAAGCTTTCTGATATAATCATCGCTGAAAATTTAGATACTAAAAAGGGAGGCTTACTTATGGGTAAGTTTTTTGCAATTCTACTGGGACTCATTGCTATGGCAGGTGGTGTTGTGCTTGTCATTCTAGTATGGACTCAAGAATTTCTAAACCTCTTATTTGGTTGCATTCCTCCTATTCTATTCTTTGGAGGACTCATTGCTTTGGTTGCAGGAATAAGCAGTATAAAAGATGCAGCTAGAACAAAGAAGCTTGAAGAAGAAGTTGAGGAGGAAGTTGAGGAGGAAGAGAAAGCAGAATAAAACAACCCTTTAGAATAATAAATAATCTTTAATTCGAATGAGGGGGAGTTTCTATCTTTCTATACTTTTGGAGTCTCCTTTCCAATCTCCTCACTTACAATAGACTTTAATTCTTGTTTTATTTTTTCCATGCGCTTGATTTTTCCTTCTATTTTATCAAATAATTCCTGTTGAGCTTTGATCCCCTGCAATATGAGAAAAGCAGCACTTTCTGACCGCGTTTTAAAAAGACCTGACTCAACCAACCTATTTATTTTCTCATTGGAGTCATCATTGACCCTGATAGTGAGAACAGTATTCCTTGAAGAAAGAGCCTTGTCAATGGCCTTTTTTATGGATTCAGCTGTTCTATTGGCAAATTTTTCCACCTGTTCTCCGAATTCATCAAAGGCTCCTTTTTTCTTCTTTTCTTCAGTTTCCTTATTCTTGTTTTGAGAATTTTTTTTGTCAGACATAAAAACCTCCTTCTATGTAAATGAATTACAATATACAATATAATCAATTACATTTCAAGCAATTACTTTTGTTCATCTTTTTATAAAAATTAAGCTTTTTTGAAGATGACGAGGGTAAAGATCTCATAAAATGAATTTATGAGAGAAGTGTGGTGTCAAAAATCTGTAAAATTAAACCCTATTTTTCTTCTCGGTCTGCAGAAACCAGAAATTTGCCGCAGTTTTCACATACATAAATATCATTGCTTCCTTCAATAGCTGAACTCATTCCAGTGGCAATATTTATGTAGCATCCCATACAGGTTCCGTCTTTAACTTCAGCTACGGCAAAGCCGTATCTATCCATAAGCTTATCAAAACGGTCAAGAAGAGCCTTATCCAGTTCAGCTCTAATCAATTCTGCTTGCTCCTGCAGTTCTTTTAACTCTTGCTTTTTTGCTTTCTTCTTCTTTAGCTCAATCTCCTGGAGCTTCCATAAGAGTCTTCCCCTATGAATGATCCGATCCTCCATTGGAGGCAGATGCAGTTCTACCTCAGAAAGAATTTCATAAAAATCATCAGATGTTTCAGCAGTAAACAGTCTTTTCCTGAACTTATCATTTGATAAAAATTTGGCTAATCCTGCAAATAGATGGTTGAAAAGGCCTGGAATGGCAGGATTCCATACAATGAGTATTATAAGCTTTACCTTTTTCTTATCAATGGCATCAAATTCTACCCCTTTTTTTAACCGACCCACCACCACGGCAATATCTTTCATTCCGGTATTAAATCTTGCGTGAGGAAGTGCGATTTGATGCCCGATTCCTGTGGACTCAAGCCTTTCTCGGTCAATGATTCGAGTTAAAATAAGCTTCTTGTTCTTTATCAAGTTTTGTTTTTTCAGGAGTTCTAATAGTTCTTCCAACGCTTCTTTTTTATCTTTGGCTTCTAATTCAAGAATAATTTGAGAGGGTTTAAGATAATCTGAAAAATAAGAACTTTTGGATTTATCTGTTTCCATTTCGTTTATGCTATTCTAACACAAAATTTTTAAACTAAAAAGCAAAAAATCAACCCATTCCTTTACTTACCTGGATTATTCATTCATTATAATCGCCATTTTTTATGAATAGTTCAGGTTTATTTTCTTTTAAAGGAGCTGGACTCTTTAAACTGGGGCATATTTTCCATACCAGATAGAATTGAAATAATTTCTCTGGCCCATTCAGTAATCTGAACAGTACCATTTAAATCCCAGTCTTTCTCAAATTCATCTGTTACTTTATGGTACTTGAATTCCCGGTAGTCTCTGCTTTTTTTGTTAATATAATCCTTATCTTTTCCTACAGATGTGATTCCCTCGTGAAGCCAAACCGCCGGTATGCCAGCCCGGGCAAAACTTAATTGGTCTGAACGGAAAAAATATCCTAGTTCTTTATTTCTTTCTGGGATATATTCAAGCCCCAGATTTTCAGCCGCTTCAGCACATATATCACCTAATTCGCTGTGGCTTCCTCCTATGGTATAGACATCTTTTGTCCTTCCCCATACATTTGTCATCTCAAAATTAAGATTAGCCAGTACTGAGGAAGAAGGAAAAGGAAGATGGCGGGCAAAATAATCAGAACCAAGAAGACCCTGTTCCTCAGCCGTAACCGCGACAAAAACCAAGTCTGCTTTAAGTTTCTTGGTCCTTTGCGCATAATAACGTGCCAGAGAGAGCATCGAGGCTGAGGCAGAACAATTATCCACAGCTCCATTATAAATTTGATCCCCCTGCTTATTCTCATCTCTTCCGAAGTGGTCATAATGAGCAGAGAGAATAATAGTTCGTCTTGGCTCTTTTTTTTCTTTTCCTCTGAGAATAGCGGCTATATTTTCACCTTTTACAGAATTAAAAACAGGCTTTTGTCTGACTCTTACATTCATTCTCATGAATATAGGCTTAAAATCTCTTTTGGATGCTTTTTCTTCCAACTTTTCCCGGTCATATCCAGCTTCTTCCATAACTTCTGTTGCCGTCTCTTCATTGATCCATCCCTGAAAAAATAGATTATTGGTCACATCTGGAAGGAAAAATGTTTCTCCAGACCAAGAATTTTTGACTACATCCCATCCATAAGTGGCTCCTTTTTTGTTATGGATAATGAGAATCCCTGTTGCTCCTAGTTCAGAAGCTTTTTCAAATTTATAGACCCATCTTCCATAATAAGTCATGTCTCCCCCATCAAATATTCCATTAGGGTGATTGCCAGGTTCATTGATTTCCACTAATAAGACTTTGCCCTTGAGGTCAACTCCTTTTATATCGTCCCAATCTCTTTCCGGAGCTTGAATCAGATAGCCACCATAGACAAGCTCTCCTTCCACCCCATCTGGGCAGTCTCTTCTTTCTGAGGTTATAACAAAATCTTTATGGACTTCGGGCTTGATAGAAATCGTCTCAGAAAAAAAACCAAGGCTTGCCTCAGGATCAGGTTTGCAGCCGACAAGATTGACTTCCTGGCGGTAGGACTCATTAAAAGCTGGTTTGAGACCTAATCTTCTAAAGTGATTTTCTTGATACAACGCAGCCAAAGCGATTCCTCTTGAGCCAACCGCTCTTCCCTCAAGCAGGTCATGGGAAAGAAAACGGATATGTCCCTCTATCTCTTCAGGAGTGACGGGCAGCAAATCCTTTTTTCCCTGACAATTCCACAGCAAGGACAATGAAAATAAAAAAATAACAATAAATTTTCTTTTCTTCATTCACAAACTCCTTATTTTTCTTTTTCTGGGTTTTCTGAATAATACTGGCGTATATATTTTTCCTGAACTTCAAAAGACCAGTGGACATCCCGGATAAAATCAGCAGCTTCCTGGTGCTTTTTCTGCTCTATCAGCTGAATGAATTTCTCATGCTCTTTGATTGATGTTTGTTCCCACTCTTTGATATAACCTTCCCTTCTTGGAAAATCATAAAGTCGTTTTTTCAGGATATCCGCGGTTTTTCTCAATGTTTTATTTCCAGACAGTTTGAGATAAATATCATGGAACTTTAAATTCCTTTCATAATAAGTATCAAAATCATCTTTTTTAATAGCCTTATCCATTTGGTCATTCAGCCCCTTCATCCTCTTTATTTCTTTTTCGCTGAAATAAGAAGAAGCTGTAAGGATGGCTGTATTTTCAAGAGCCCCCAATATTTGGTAAAACTCCTTAATGTCCTGCACAGTCAAGGTGTTCACCACCACTCCTCTTCTAGGCAGGATATTGACAAAACCTTCCATCTCAAGCCGTATCAGGGCATCTCTAAGTGGAGTCTTGCTGACGCCCAATTTCTTGCTGGTGGCATTCATGTCAATTATTGAGCCCGGTCTTAACTCTCCTATCTTCATTTGGTGGCGTATGTATTCATACACTTGGTCCTTTAAAGAAGCTAAATTCAGAATAGGCTTTTTTTTCATCAAATTAATTTCCTTCTATGGAATCTAGGATTATATAAATGGATTTTCATGCTTATACAACCTGTCTTTGGGTTGATTAAATCCAATATCCTCAATGCCCAACATTTTAACCGCTTCAAAAAGAATGTTTCCAGTGTGTCTGAAAGCGACAGCCGTATGATGAGGAAATTTTTTTTCTATGAGCACATGTCTGTAAAACCGAGCCATCTCTTTAATCCCAAAAACACCAATGCACCCAAATGAATCAGGGTCTACATCCAGAACTTCTCCTTCTGCTATATAACATTTTAATTGGGCATCAGCTGTGGACTGAAGCCTAAAAATGGTTACTTCCCCTGGTCTTATCCGGCCCTCTAAAGTTCCCCTGGTTATATCCGGCTCATCACCATTTTCAAGAAGACGGTTCATGATAAGTTGATATTTCATCTTGGGATCCACCAAACAGCAGGAGGTTGTATTTCCGCAGTGAAATCCCATAAAAAGGTCATCTATTTTAAAAGTGCCTCTCTTTTTTATTGACCGATTATACAAATTTTCGGGAACATTGTTGTTGATGTCTAATAATGTGGCAGGATATTCCGTGGCACATACCTCCATGAACTCACTCAATGCTCCATAAATATCAACCTCACAGGCGACCGGAATTCCATTGGAAGCAAGTCTGGAATTCACATAACAGGGAACAAATCCAAAATATCTTTCAAAAGCAGGCCAGCATTTGTTGGCAAACACTCCGTATTGGCTCGCACCCAGGTTATTCTTATAAAAATTTTTGAGAGCCACTTCATACTGAGCCAATTTTTCAATAAGATCAAGATATTGATTTCCTTGACCCAGCTCTTTGGTCATTTCTTTGATGACTTCTTTAATCTCAGGGCTGCCTTCAGCTTTTTGATAAATATCATAAAGATCTAGTTCACTGTTTTCTATGATTTCTACTCCCAGATCATATAAAGGTTTGATAGGAGCATGGCACGCATAGAAATCCTGAGGCCTGGGACCGAATGAAAATATCTTAAGACCTTTTATACCTAGGATCGTCCTCGCAATAGGAATAAAGTGCTTGATCATTTTAGCAATTTGCTCATCTGTTCCTACTGGATTCTTCGGGATATAAGGATTGATATTTCTCAATCCCATGTTATAAGAAGCACTGAGCAGACCGCAGTAGGCATCCCCTCTGTCCTGAATTAAATTATTTGCTGGCTCTTCAGCTGCAGCTGCGAACATGCAGGGTCCTTCGAATTTCTCAGCCAGCATAGTTGAGGGTCCTTCCGGCCCAAAATTTCCTAAATAAACAACCAAGGTATTAATGTTTTTCTCTTTGATTTCTCTCAGCGCTTTGACCACATCATTTTCATTTTCAATAATGGTATTTATTTTGGTTATATTGATTTTCGCTTCTGTGCATTTTTTGACCACTTTTTCCCGTCTCTTTTTTGATAATTCAACAGGAAAGCAATCTCTGCTTACCGCTACAATTCCCAGTTGAACCTTGGGTATATTAATCATTTTTATCTCCTTCCTTTTGACCATAATAAGCTTTTGGCCCATGCTTTCGACTGTAGTGCTTTTTTAAAACATAATCTGGAATGGACTTTTTATCAGACTTTAGTGCCAAGGTTCCCCAGGCCATCTTAGCAATCTTTTCAAGCGCTATGCTGACCTCAACAGCTTCTTCTGGAGTCTTTCCCCAGGTAAAAGGCCCATGGCCTGCCACCAACACTGCTGGTAAAGCCAGATGATCTAAATCCCTAAACCTATTGACAATGACTTTACCTGTGTTTTTTTCATAATCTCTTTCCACTTCGTTTTGATCCAACGCCCGAGTGACCGGCACACGACCCTTGAAATAATCAGCATGGGTGGTGCCCAAACAGGGGATTTCTATAAATGCCTGAGCAAACATTGAGGCATAATCACTGTGAGTATGGACCACTGAACCTAATCCATCAAATGCTTTGTAAAGCTCTATATGAGTGGGAGTGTCTGAAGAAGGTTTGAAATCCCCTTCAATCACATATCCTTTAAGGTCCACCACTACCATGCATTCTGGTTCCATGTCCTCATAAGCCAAACCACTGGGTTTGATCACAACCAGCTTTTTTTGATGATCAAAACCGCTGACATTTCCCCAGGTCAATGTAACCAACTGGGATTCCATTAACTTGATGTTAGCTTGGCACACCTTTGTTTTTAATTGATCTAGCATATGGTCAACTCCTCTGAGCCTCACGTAAGGCGATCAAATCCTTCATTACATGATAGAGATTCCCTTTCCATTCCTTGGTGCCAAAGGCATCATGGAGTTTCTTATAAAGAGGATATATCTTTTTATAAACTTTATGATGTTCTGAATTGGGATGATAAACCTTTTTAACACCGGTCATTTTGTCTTGAGCTTCTTCCACAGCTTGATACCCGCTTTTCTCTTTTCCAGCAGCCACGGCTCCAAAAACAGCAGCTCCTAATGCCGGAGTCTGATCACTCCGGGACACTTTCATGGGACGTCCGAGTATATCCGCATAGGTCTGCATAAGAAAGGGGCTTTTTGCCGCAAGGCCCCCGCAGTTGACAATATCTTTTATAATGATGCTGTATTCTTGGATGCGGTTTATTATGGTGAGGGCGCCAAAAGCAGTGGCTTCTATAAGCGCTCTGTATATCTCATGGAGTTCTGTATGAAGAGTCTGACCAACAATGAGTCCACTCAGTCTCACATCCACCAGAATGGTGCGGTTTCCATGGTTCCAGTCTAAAGCAAGAAGACCGTGTTCTCCTGGTTTCTGCTTGGAAGCTTCTTTATCCAGATTTATGAACTTTGCATCCGTATTTTTTCCATATCTATCCGGAGCGATTTTTTCTACAACCCACAAAAAAATATCCCCAACAGCTGATTGCCCTGCCTCAATACCATAATATCCAGGTATAACAGAACCATCCACAATACCGCAAACCCCAGGTATATTTACCGAGCCCTTCTTTTTTGGACTTACTAGAATATCACATGTG
>DASRVI010000082.1:0-3455 GCA_035655135.1 Acidobacteriota bacterium
TATTTCCTTTCCCTCTGTCCAAGGAAGAAATAAATAATATTTGTTATTACGGAGAGAGAGCTCTTGATCGTTAAAGATATACCAACGGTCGGAATAATTCTTGGCTTGTGGCTGGATTACCTCCTTAAATTCACTATAATCTCCGGCTGATATAAAAGGTTGGGTGTAAAGTTGAAGGCTTAGATTAGGTGTAAGCGTATAGTTGACTCTCAAAGTGAAGTAAAATATTTTCTGATCGATTCGGCTGAGAATGTAATGATTCTGGCTTTTTGACCTTATCTGGGTTACATAGTGAAGTCTTTGGTAAACGTCGCTAAAATGTGGTGAAAAGCTAAGGGAAAGATTACTAAAAAGGCGAACAGTGAAATTGGAAGAGAGAACGTAGGAATTTGATCCATCCTTGGATGATGTAACGTTTCCATTGAGCTGCAAGAAAAAGTATTTCCTTTTATCAGTACTAAAGCTTCCTCCATATCTCCACGTTATTGGCGTGACAATGGCAGGCCCACCACGCAAATAATCAATTTTGAGATGCTCACTTTCACGGCTGAGATTGAAATTGAAATTCCAATAATTGATGAACTGAAAGTTTCCACTGAGGTGTTCTCTGTGATCGAGATGGGTGAGTGAGAAATCCCAATCATTGGAAAAACTTAAGCTTACGTGATAATCCCTGAAAATTTTTCCGGGTTTAAATTCCCAATAACTCACGCTCACACTCTGATTGATCCAATCAGCATATCTCAAATATCCAATATCATTTGTTTCGAACCCAGGACTTCTGGCCATACCATGCAGCGACCAACGCCAGTGTCGTCCTCCTATCTTCTTTAAGTTAAAACACATAGAATAACCGGAAAGAGAGGTGCGATCAGGATCGTAATTTAAATGGGGAGCATGAGGTCTCTGAAAGTAATGTGCGGGTGCCTCCTGTGTTTCCAATATAGCCTCTTTACTACCAAGGACATGGCTTCCTGCGAGTTCTCCTGAAACTTCATATGTATCATTTAACCATCGATGGCGGAAGTCAATCCCTCCTGTGTAGGCGGCTTTATGAAGGAAGTTCAGGGTTTCCTCATCAATCTTTCTGTTCACTGCCGTAAATATCATACCAACAGTACTTCTTCCGTCTCTGAATTCTTTCCTAGCTCTTCCCAGGAAATAATTGGAGAGAGGTTCAATGGCTTCTTCTCCTCTTTCGTTATTATCAAAAATCAAGGTGGCCTTCTCTTTTCCAGTGAGAGACTCCAAAATACCGATAGACCACCCCTGAGCCGTTTTTCCTGTTAATTTTAACGCACCCAAGATGGTGGTGTTTTCAGGCTCTTGTTTATATAGAGAGTTTGATGAACTACCTTGAGGAACTCTTCCGATCCTACGGGAATAAAATAGAGACTCTCTACTGCTTATTCCTCCAATAGAAAAGCTCATCATATTCTTCCCCTCAATAAAGAATGGCCTTTTTTCTGAAAAATAAGTTTCATAAGCTGTAAGGTTGACCTTAGCTGGATCAGCTTCGACTTGACCAAAATCAGGATTTAAAGCCGCATCCAGAGTCAAGTTACTGCTCACTCCATACTTGAGATCAAGACCTCCGTTAGTAAGATAGTATGGACCCGTCTGCAAAGGATTGCCTTCTTCCTGGGATTGTAATGAAATCTTTCCCAGTGCATAAGGGAGTATCTGAATCCGCTTAGGTGCGGGAATCCCTTTAATGCCCTTTATATCTCCAAAAAGGCTAACAAACCTCGGAACACCTTTAGGGATATGTCGCCAATAGCTTGTCTCATTATTTTTGGAAACCACACGGCTTACCTGAAATCCCCAAGTATATACTTTTTTCTTAGTATACCTGATTTGACTGTAAGGAATCCCGAATTCAGCGATCCAGCCCAATTCGTCCTGAGAAACTCCCACATCCCAGACCGCATCCCAGTCATCGTCCGTGTCTTGGTCATTTGACCAGAAGGCATCCCTCTTGACTCCACTAGGATTGACACCGAACTCAAAAGCTGTCATGTGATCGTGGTAGCTGTCAATATAGACTATAATCCAATCTGAAGGGCATTTGGAATCTCTTCGAGCCAAGATAGATTTAATTTGTTCCGGGTTTGAATCAAACGCGCGAACTCCAATGTACACAGAATCCCTGCCGAAAAAAATCTTAGCTTCTGTTTTTTTTGTCGCAGGTGCTCCTTCGATTGGTTCATGCTGAGTGAAATATTGGAGAACCGAAGCTTCTCCCCATGCCAATTCATCAAGATTACCATCAACTTCAATGGAGTCAAGATCTAAAACAGTAGCTTGGATCTCTCTCTCTTCAGAAAAAGATTGATCTAAGCTGGATATTTGTTTCTGTCGATCGGTTGATTGAACATCTTGATGAAATGAAGGCTCCCTGAAACGTCCTTTGAAATTAAGTGATTCCTCATAAATATCTTTTATTTCTTCCTGTTCTATATCAATCCTTTTTGTAGTCCTGCTAATTTTCTCGGGCTGTTTTTTCCTGAGATCTGAACTTTGACTTTCTTTTTGATTTTCCGCTAATAATTCCTCCTCACTTAATTCTCTTTTCATGTCTTTCTTTCCCAACAGAAACCGCAATCCGGCAGGTATATTTTCGGTTTTGTAAGAATTAATTTGGTCCGTTAGAACAAACACTACTCTAGCTATATTTTCCTTAAACATACCTGTCATGATTACCTTAAACTCAGGATATTTAACATAAATATATCTTTTGGGTTTTGTATTAGCCATATTGTATAGATCGATTACTATCCGGTTAGGCTGACTCAATACAAAAAGACGATGAGAAATATAAGAATCAAGAATAATCTTAGCTTCAAGTAAATTGTTTATCCTGGAGAAGGAGTAATCTTTTAAAATACCCAGTGGCTTAGGTTTATATATTTCTTGGGAAAAGCCAGGAATTCTAATGAGAAGAAAACAAAAAAAAAGCAGAATAAAAAATCTATTTCTATTTTTTCCTTTGTGTTTCTTTTTAAGGCCAGTATACAAACAGTTACACATCTTACAAGAAAATTATCGAATCTATATATTATTAAAGTAGATATGTAAAAGCAATCTAATTTTTTTACTATAAGTTGAATATAAATGAAATTATTCAACAGAATTTGTTGATTATCTAAAAATAATCCAAAATGATTATAAGGCTAAAAAATACCTATAAAGGAGGTGTTTCATGAATAAGTATCTGACCTGTTCCCCGTAAATTAATCCAGTTTTTATATTAATATTAGTATGAAGCTGGAACAAAGGAGGCAGGATGAAGAGAAAAAGATACACTCCCGAGAAAAAATAAACATGCTTCGATGGGCAGAATTATTATCAAAACAGGGAAAATCCATCAAGGAGAAGCACAATTTCGTTACCTCCCATATGTCCCTTAACAAACCTAACTATTCTCTGTTTCTTCAAATAAATATACCTCCTTA
>DASRVI010000083.1:0-3052 GCA_035655135.1 Acidobacteriota bacterium
TTTAAATACAATAAAGATTGGATACTTGAGGGATTAAATCTTCATATCCTCAGGGGGGATAAAATTGCTCTAGTGGGGGAGAATGGAGCTGGAAAAACCACATTAACAAGACTCATTGCAGGGAAATTAAAACCTCAAAAAGGGACTATTGAATTGGGGAAAAGGACCCATATTGGATACTATGCCCAGCACCAAGCTTTTGATTTGAATGATAAGGCTACTGTTTTTGAGGAGGTGGCTGATTCAGTCTCTACAAACAATATCCTAAAAATAAGGGAAGCTCTGGGCCTTTTTCAATTCAGAGGTGATGATGTGAACAAGAATATAAGCGTCTTATCCGGTGGAGAAAAAGCAAGGATTTCTCTGGTGAAAATACTTTTATCTGATGTTAATTTTTTAATTATGGATGAGCCGACGAATCATTTGGACATAATGAGTTTAGAAGCTTTGGAAGAGGCTTTAAAAACATATAATGGAACATTAATGGTTATTTCCCATGATCGGTTTTTCCTGGATAAACTGGTCAACCGAGTCGTGGAGATCAAAGATAAAAAAATCAACCAATTTATTGGAAATTATTCCTATTATTTGGAAAAGAGAACCCTGGGACAGGAATCGAATAAGAAATCAGTCCTCAAAAAAGATAATAAAATGAAGGCAAAGAAAATAAAGACCAAAGAGCAAAAAAGAGAAGAAGCTGAAAAGAGACAGAGAATAAGTAAAGAAAGGAACAGGCTCGAAATAGCAATAAATGATAAAGAGGAAAAGATTGAGCGCCTGGAGGATCGAAAAAAAGAAATAGAGAGTCTGTTTTGTCTTAAGGAAACCCATAAAAACGGCAAATATGTAGCTTCTCTTCAGAAAGAACTCGGTGAAATTAAAAAGGATTTAAAGGAATTATATAATGTTTGGGAGGAGAAAAAGACCAGCTTAGAACAGCTTTTAAAACAATCACGAATTTGACAACTTAAGGAAAAGATGAGTAAACATCAATGAGGTAAAAGACCATAATATCAAAAATAAAACCAATAGATATGATCAAGTATTTAAGAAAAACTTTATTTTTAAGGTTTTCCTTGAAGTACAGGAACAGCTGAAAAACAGCATATATTTCAAGGGCAAAAGGGATAAATCCGAAATAACCAAGGAGCGGCATTTGAAATATACGGGCAAAATCAAAATAAGGGATTGAGTAATCCCATTTTGTTCCTGAATAGAAGTTTAGAAATTCCCACACAAATCCTGCTGTGAAACCAGCTAGGCACCAGCTCCAAAAAACCTTCCATTTATTATTTTCCATTTTTTTCAAAAGGGAAGGGTTGTTCTTTTTATAATTGATAGGATCTAGAATGAAAATAAAGCAAAGCCATACTAAAGGAAAAAAATATTTAGGAAGGAAAAGGGAGAGAATCAAGCCAACCACTCCAATCACCAAAAAAGTGTCTAAAAGAATAGAACTGATTTTTATCCTGAACAGAGAGAGATTCTTTTTAGGGAGAATGTTGTGAAAAAATTCAGAAAGTTCTATAAGGGCTGGGATTACTGTAGCAAAGGCGATAAAGTATCCGATCCACCTTTCAATCGTATTATCAGGTAGGTTGAGATAAATCCAGTTTTTCAAAGAAATATTTATAAGTTCAAATACCAGCCATACTGAAACAGAAAATAAAGCGGTGTGTACAAACAAGCCGGCTGATCGGAAAAGAAAAGAGGAATGGTTAAGCCTGAAGTTGATTCCATCCATGATAAGGATAAAAGACCACCATGAAAAGCTGTAAAACCAAGTTTCCATAAAAGGAATCTTTAAGTAGAGGAGAAAACTGGATAAGACTAAAATGAATAATCCGATATAAGGTAGATAAAAAAATATTTTCTTTTTCATTATGACCTTAATTCTATCATATTATAAACTTCCTATGTAAGGACATCTCATAATGTGAAAGAGTTTGTTTATAAAAAGAGAGGAAGAATATTCAGATAATTGACTAAGGAAGGTGGCAATGATAAGATTTTACATCACTATTTTGAGAAAATAATGAGCTCGAGGAGATGATCAATGATGGTTAAGGATTGGAAGTTTGTTTTCATTTCTCTGTGTTGTTTGTTGTTTCTGTTGATGTGTTCTAAAGAAAATGAAGTTGAAGAAAAGATATATAAAGCGAAAGAAGCCCAAAAATTTCTTCATCCTGAGATCAATTTTAAAGGAAAAATCATATTTCAGTCTGACTTTGATGGAGATAATGAAATTTATATGATTTCAATGAAAGGACTAAAAAAAATAACTGATAATACATGGCAGGATGAATATCCTGTCTGGTCGCCTGATGGGAAGAAAATAGCTTTTTCAGCAGACCCCAATGGAAATTACGATATTTTTGTGATGAATGCTGATGGCTCAAATATCCAGCAGATAACTTCATCTTCTAGAAAAGAAGAAACACCGGCTTGGTTTCCTGATAACAGAACCATAGCCTATGCCAAAAATATGGGTGGAGGAATTAGAAGTAAGGATTATCTTTTTAGGATAGATATCCATACCAAAAGGAGTAAAAAAATCATACAGGACTATCAAAAAACCCATGTCATTCCTTGGATTTCTCCGGATGGTTCTTTGCTTACTTTCACCGGCAAAAGAACCCTGGGCTGGGATGTGGCTGTTTATGATTTAGAGAGCCAGAAGATAGAGTTTCTTGAACAAGGGGGGAAGAGTTGTCGAGGCCGGTTTTCCCCTGACGGGAAAAAAATCGCTTATGTCAGTTCGAAAGCAGATGGAAAAGGGGATATATGGCTTATGAATCCAGATGGAAGTCAAAAAACCCGGTTGACAAAAAGAGATGAAACTTATGATTATTTTCCCTCCTGGTCACCTGATGGCGAGTTTGTTGTATTCAATTCATCCTTAAAACACGATCACATAGGAAAGCTTTGTTTGGTAAAAGTTAAAACAGGAGAAGTCTTTTTTCTTTTTGATTCGCCAGGAAATGATGTGTATCCAGACTGGAAATAATCTGAAAAGAAAATTTTATTGAATAAATAATTAAAGATTGCTATA
>DASRVI010000084.1:0-11551 GCA_035655135.1 Acidobacteriota bacterium
TTCAATTCTTTTTATGAATACTTTTGTTCCTTTGATAAACCGATACACTCGACCTCGTATTCTGGGAAAAGGGAGGGGGCAATGAGCCTTTCCGCCAGGATGATTGTGGTTCTCACTGTGGTGGGTCTGATCTCTGGAAGCCTGCTTGCTGTGGTGGGTCTTTTAACCAAAGAGCGAATTGAGATGAATCGGCAGCAAGAAATCCAAACCGCTATCAATGAAGTCATCCCCTCCACAAAAACAAGTCATAAAATCTATGAAGATGAGACCCTGACTGTCTATGAAAGCTTGGATGAAAATAAAAATAATGTGGGATTTGCTGTCTATACCTCAGGCACTGGATTTCAGGACATCATCACATTAATGTATGGAGTTGATCCCTCTGTTTCAAAAATAAAGAATCTAACTATTTTAGATCAAAAAGAAACTCCTGGTTTAGGAGCCAAAATCACAGATGAAAAATCCTTTCTCCGATTCTGGGAAGGGAGAAACTGTGAAAAGCCGCTGTCTCTACGTAAGCCAGCTGTGGATTCTCCGGAGAAACTGGCTCCCTCAGAAGTCAATGCCATTACCGGAGCCACCATCTCTTCTGAAAAAGTGCTTGAAATCGTCAATCTCTCTCTCCAAAGATTGAAACAAATAAAACAAGGAGGCAAACTCTCAAGCGAGGAAAAAAATGCCACCTAAAAAAAGCATAGGAGCCGAGTATCTCAAAGGCCTTTGGGATGAAAACCCGGTCTTCAGACAACTTCTTGGAATGTGTCCTACCCTGGCTGTGACCAATGCAGTCATTAACGGGATTGCTATGGGCCTTGCCACAGCATTCGTTTTGATTCTAAGCTCCTTGGTTGTTTCTTCCATAAAAAAATTGATCCCTAATCAAGTGAGGATTGCTACTTTTATCGTTATCATTGCCTCATTTGTCACCATTGCCGATCGATTTTTAGCGGCTTTTTTCCCCCCTATATCCAAGGCTCTGGGTCCCTATGTACCTCTGATTGTGGTCAACTGCATTATTCTGGGACGGCAGGAGGCTTTTTCATCAAAAAATTCTGTGGGGCGTTCTCTCCTCGATGCCTTTGGCATGAGCACAGGCTTTATTCTGGCTTTGCTTATCCTGAGCTCCATAAGAGAAATTCTGGGCTCGGGAACTTTTCTGGGTTTTCAGGTGATGGGCTCATGGTTTAAGCCGTGGGTGATCATGATCCTTCCTGCAGGAGCCTTTATCACATTAGGGGTCCTTTTAGGAATCGCTATATTGATTGAATCTAAGACCAAGACAAGGAGCACATGATGGATATTTTGACGGTCTTTGTTGCTGCCATCCTGGTCAATAACTTTGTTCTCTACTATTTTTTGGGTATTTGTCCTTTCTTAGGGGTCAGCAAAAAAATAGACTCCGCCTTTTCCATGGGAATGGCTGTGACTTTTGTCATGACTCTGACCGCTGTGGCTTCCTGGATGATCAACCACTGGATCCTTATTCCTTTTGGACTCGACTATCTCCAAATTGTCTCCTTTATCCTGGTCATTGCTTCCTTGGTCCAACTTGTCGAAATGTTTATCCGAAAGATGAGCCCTCCCCTCTATCAAGCCCTTGGTATTTATCTGCCCTTGATAACCACCAACTGCGCCATTATGGGTTTAGCGCTTTTGGCTGCGTTAAAAGATTATAATTTTATTAAAACCGTTGTTTTTGGAGTGGGCTCTGGCTTAGGATTCACTCTAGCCATTGTATTGATGGCTGGCATTAGAGAACAGTTAGATCTTGCCGATGTACCAAAGCCTCTCAAAGGAGCGGGCATCGCTTTGATTGTGGCAGGAATAATGGCCCTTGCTTTTTCGGGATTTTCAGGAATGATCAAATGATGGATGTTCTCATACCAATTCTAACCATGGGCGCTTTGGCTTTACTGTTCTCTATCGGCCTTTCTTTCGCCTATCAGAAACTCAAAGTCAAAGAAGACCCAAAAGTGGAAAAAATAAACGAAATTTTACCCCAGGCAAACTGTGGTGCCTGCGGATATTCTGGATGCCGGGCTTTTGCAGAAGCGGTTGCCAATGAAAAAGCAGAAATAACAGGATGTCCAGTGGGAGGAGAAGAGGTCTCCCAAGAAATCGCTGAAATAATGGGAACAGAAGCAGAAACAAAAGAAAAAAAAGTAGCCCGCCTTCACTGCCGGGGCAGCCACGAAGCAGCCAAAAACAAGGGAAATTATTTGGGAATCACAACCTGTTACGCCGCGCATATTATCGGAGGGAATAAACAGTGTGTGTATGGATGTCTGGGTTATGGAGATTGTGAAAAGGCCTGCCCATTTGATGCCATAAAAATGGGAGAAGAAGGGCTTCCTATAGTGGATGAAGAAAGATGCACGGCCTGCGGACAATGTGTGGAAGCCTGTCCCCGCAATCTATTTGAACTTCACCCGATCTCACAAAATATCATGGTGTTCTGCCGCTCACGGGACAGTGCGGCAGCAGCAAAAAAAGCCTGTAAAAATGCCTGCATTGCGTGCGGCATTTGTGTGAGAGCTTGTCCGGAAGCTATTGTGATGGAGGATAACCTTGCTGTCATAAAAGACTACAAAAAAATTGATCCTGAAAAAATCCCAGCCATAGAAAAATGTCCTACTGATGCCATTGGCCGAATCAAAAAAGAAGAAAATCATGAAGGATAAAGGTAAGATAATTTCTTTAAAAGGTTCTTTAGCACAGGTAGAGCTACACTGTGCATCAGGATGTCAAAAATGCGCTGCCCGTCCTATTTGCTCCAACAAAGAACAGGAAAAAGGCCTGATCCATGTCCTAAATCCGATTAAAGCCGGTCCTGGGGATGAGGTGATGATCCATATTCCTGATAACAAGTACAGCCAAACTCTCATCATTCTGTTCAGTTTTATGCTCATGGCTGCTTTAGGCGGGATGTTTGTAGGCTCTTTTTTTGCCGGCCTCTTGTCTCTTTCCTCATCCACAGGGGCCATAGCAGGCTTTTTTCTGGGGTTATCAATCACTGGAATCCTGCTTTTCCTCCGATTCAGAAAAAACAGAAAAAATCTTTACCCTGAAATTATAAATATAATAAAAAAAGGAGATCACCATGAATAGACGCCATTTCATCCAAACTCTTGTCACTGTTCCCTTGCTCAGTAAATTTATCCTTGGTTCAAAAAAAACAGCCAATTCTACAGAACTGCATCTTATTTCTGACCATCCCCAACAACTCCTTCCCCGTATACTGGAAGAGTTAAAAAATCACAGCATACGTGATGGAAACAAGTTCTGTTTGTTGAACTCTACCCCTTTTGAAAAGCAAATAATCCAAGAACTCAAGAAAAAAGGATGGGCCTTTTCTCTTTCCCAAGATAAAGCTGACCTTTCCCTTTCCTTCAGGGTTCTTCAACACAAAATACAGCCCTCTTTCACTTTGACCAAAAACGGAAACGTATGGGATATCCGGTCCAAAAGACTATTTTCACTTTGGGAAACAATAAACAAAAAGAACAATCTATCTTCAAGTCTGACCATTGCCTCTTTCAGAGGATCAACACATAGATTTATGGGGAAATCCATTTCTGTTTATAGTGAGGGCCAAAAAATAGACTCCTTTCCCCTTAATAAGAACAGCTGCAAGTCCTATAAAGCCAAACAGGGCCTCATAATGGTTTCGGTAAATAATGGAAAAGTATGGGTCACTGAGTCATCATGCCGACATAAAATTTGCTGCCTGACTCCTCCAATATCCTTTGCGGGAGAGCACATCATCTGTGCTCCCAATCGCTTTCTTGTTGAAATTGACAGGACCAGCCTTATTGATACTTCCATAGGCTGAGACTATTATTTAAAAATTATTTTTAATGAATAGTGAATCGCTTTTTGCCGGAATCGATATCTCGACTCAAGGATGTAAGCTGTTAATCCTAGACACAGAAAAAGAAAAGGTGGTCTATGTCGACTCCCTAAACTATGACCAAGATCTCCCTCATTACCACACTCAAGAAGGGACTTTGACGGATTTAAAAGAGGGATGTTCAGAATCCGATCCTCATATGTGGATCGAAGCCATAGAAGTTCTCTTTGAAAGGCTTAAAAAATCAAAAATCCATCAAGAAAAAATTCAATGTATTTCGGTTTCCGGTCAGCAGCACGGATTGGTTTCTCTGGATTCTCAGGGAAAGTTAACCCGTCAAACAAGTAAGCTCTGGAATGATTTTTCAACCATCGAAGAATGCGAACTTCTCACTCATGCGGTGGGCGGTAAGAACGCCATGATCAAAGAAGTGGGAAACAGCCAAAAAACAGGTTACACCGCTCCAAAAATCCTGCATATGCTGAGACATGAGCCGGAAATTTTTAAAAGGACTCACACTTTTCTGGTGGTTCATAATTACATCAACTGGGTTCTCACTGGTGGAATTAAAGTCATGGAACCCGGGGACACATCAGGGACTGCTCTGTGGAATCCCAAAACAAAGAAATGGTCCAAAAAAGTGATTAATGCCATCGATCCATCCCTGAAAAAAAAGCTTCCTCCGGTCAAGTCGTCGGTCCGCACCATCGGAGTGATGTCATCTTCTCTGGTGAAAAAGTTCGGTTTTTCTCCAAAGTGCAAAATCGATGCCGGCTCCGGAGATAACATGTATGGAGCTGTGGGCACCGGAAACATCGATCCCGGGATACTATCCATAAGCCTGGGCACCAGCGGAACCGCTTTCACTATTCTTAAAGATCCCTATATTGATCCCTCCGGAGAAATTGCCTGCTACTGCGACAGCATAGGAAATTATCTCCCTCTGCTGTGTGTTTCAAACCTGTCCAATGGATACAACCGTCTCATCAAAAAATACAAAATCTCCCATGAAGAATTCACTCAAATCATCCGTCAAACAAAACCAGGAAATCGAGGCCGGATTTTAATCCCCTGGTATGTGGGAGAGAGAACCCCGGATCTCCCTTTAGCCTCCCCCCTTTATTTTGGATTCAAGCTGAATGATTTCAATAAAAACACTTTGTGCCGGGCGGTCCTGGAAGGTCACATCCTCAACCTTTATCAAGGATTCAAGCGCATGCCGGTCAAAACAAAAGAAATCCGGCTTACAGGGGGACTTTCCCAATCTGATGCCTGGAGACAGGCCATTGCTGATATCTTTGAAGCGGAAACCATCCCTGTGCTGGGAGAAGGAGCCGCCTTAGGTGCGGCCATTCATGCATCCTGGGTTTGGGGGACAGAAGAGGGAATGAACCGAACTCTGGAAGATTTGACCTCTACCTTTGTGAAGTTGGACCTTCAAGCTAAAAAAAAGCCCAATCCGAAGGCTATCCCTGTATACCAGCTTCAGAAACGTCTTTTTCAGGCATTGGTTCAGAGAATCCAAGGAAAAAAAGGAGAAGATCCTTTCGAGCTCCAGCATCAGCTCAAATCCAAATCTATTTAACCTGTCTATTAACGAGCCAAGATTACTCAACCTGGATTATTTGATTTCTTTGATGAAAATGTTCCGGAAATAAACCGGAGAACGGCTGTCGTGGTTCTGCAGTCCTATGTACCCTTTGTCAGCAAAATCTCTCACTTTTCCTCTGGGCTCTGCAGTCCAATCCAATATTGTCTCTCCGTTTAATTCAACCTGAATCTGATCACCTTGCAAGGTGATCTTGAAGTGATTCCACTCTCCTGTTTCTTTAGATGCGTCTTTGGTAGGGGCCTCTGCATCATACACTGCGCCGGTCTTATGGATATCCTCTCCTGCGTCATAAATCTGTATTTCAAAAGAATGATAGATATAGCTGTTGCTCACCGGTACTTCAGGTATTCTTAGAAAAATTCCTGAATTGGTATCTTCTCGAGCGCATTTAAAATCCAGCTCAAGAATGAAATCTTCAAAAGCTTTTCGGCTGTACCAAAACAAACCCATGCCGCCCTGAGATTTGAGTATTCCGGTCTGTTCATCCAGAATAAAATATCCAGGCCCATAATGGTTCCATCCGTGTTTGGAAAACCGTCCGTTGCTTTGGGCGAGGATTTCTTCATAGCCTTTATAATAGGTTATGCTGTCAACATATTGAATTCCCTTTTTTACAGAGGGAGAAGGATTATTGACTTCCTCTGGATTTTCATGTTCTACGGCCAGAACTCCAGAATAATTCTGCAGGGTCAATTCAGCCAGAATATCATGAATATTAGCCTCACCCTGACCAAAAGGCACATCATAAGCTTTTTTGTCTCCAAACTGGTTCAAGTCTTTCAAATGAACATCGATGATTCTTCCTTCCAGCAGACGGAGAGCCTCAACCGGATTCACTCCTGTTCTCATCCAGTGTCCGGTATCGGCACAGGCCCCGATCCTATCATCCAAGCCCTTGACATGATCCAAAACTGTTTCCGGCCTGGCGTACTTGGAAGGCTCGGGGTGATTGTGTATGGCTATTTTAATATTATATTTTTTGACCATCTCCTCCAGCAGAGAAAAATCATCAAAAGCCGGTTCTGTGACAATGGTTTGGATCCCCATATTTTTGGCAAACTCAAACACTTTTCCCATGCTTTCTTCTGTGTTATCAAAATGAACCACTCCATAGCTTACTAAGGTGATGCTGTGCTCTCTGAGAGCCTTTTTTACCTCTTCCCTCTGTTTTTCATTTAAATTGTGATCCATTTTGACATCAGGATCGTTTCTGTCCAACATCTGCCCCGGATAAGCTTCCAGATACTGAATTCCCAGATCTTTGACTTTTTCTAAAGTCTCAAAAAAGGAAAATTTGCGAAATGTCCAGCACTGAACCGCGAACGGGATTTCTTTGATCCTTACCTCTGAATAAGGAATTCGTTCAACCTTGGATGAGGTCTCTTCGATGACAGGTTTTTCCTCTCCAACGGCTTGTTCTCCGCCGGAACAAAAAACAGTAAACAGCAGGACTAATATCAAGGTCATGTATTTTTTTTGTTTCATCTTTCCTCCTGATTATATTTTTTTTGGGTTCCATTCTCCTTTGGCTACAGCCGGAATAAAAGTTTCCAGTCCCTCTGGAGGAAAGGGAATGGTCTTTCCCTCCTCTATACTCATATAAGCAGCCATAAGAAGTTTAGTGACTTCGACGCCATCGCTGAAATTTTCTTGGGGACGCTTTCCGTCTAAAAAAGACCGGACCATATGGCGGTTTTCATCGGTATAACCATATTCAATCTCCTCGCTGCTGACAATGGGCATCAAGCCTGTCTCTGCATTCTGTTTCTCAATCATGTCCTCCCCCTGATGTCCTCTGACATTTCGACTGAAAAATATCTTCAAGTTAGAATCCAATGTGTTTATAGACAGCGAGTACTCCGGCCCTAAAAGCTCCATGCTCAACCTCAACCCGGCTCCCACATAACACCATGAAGTGGTTGTCTCCACCACCAGCCTTTCTCCTTTTTTCCCCTCATATTCAATAAGAGCTCTGGCAAAATCTTCAGCTGGGCGGCTGAGATAGTCTAGTTCTCCTTGGCTTTTTTTAGTGAGCTGCTGGGCATAAAAATCCTGCTGCCACTTCAAACAGTCTGCATAAGCCATCACTTTCTTGGGTCTGATCACATTTCTTTTAGCCCCAGGCGGTGTCAGCATAAAACGCGCTTCCTCCACCGAATGACACATCATGTCATTGATAACCCCTCCACCTTGAAGAGATCCTTCCCAAAACCAAGGCATATGAGGCCCTCCGTGTTCCTCAGAAGCCCGGGCTAAATAAGGCCTTCCTGTGGTGGCGGCTCCTCTGGCCCATAATATCTCTTTGCCACGAATCACCGAAGGAGAAAAGATCTGATCCTCTAAATATCCATCTAAAAGATCAGCTTCTCGAGCAAGGGAAAGCATTTTCTCTGCTTCTAGAACATTCCTCCCCAGCGGTTTCTCACAAGCGACCCCTATGATCTCTCCCTTCCCTGATTTGACCGCATGAACGATTTCTTCCATTATCTCTATCCGGTTGTAATTTGGACTGCATATCCAAAGGGCGTCAATGGTGGGTGAAGCGATCATATCAGTAACAGTGGGAAACACCTTCGCCTCTCCTACCCTGAGTTTAAGGGCAAGGTCAGAGGCTTGCTTGGCTCTTTTTTCACTTCGGCTTACAATCCCCCTAATATCAGCATCCCGGACTCCCACCCAAGATCGGATATGGAAATTGGTGATAAATCCAGCGCCTATAAATCCTATGCCTAATCTTTTTTTTGACATTCTATCCTCACTTTATTTCTTTAGTCCACATCAACTTTTTTCTTTTCTTTAAAAAGCAGAATAAACGCAACCGCACATAAAACAGTTAAAACCGAGGGAACCATAAAAACACCTCTCCAGTTTGTCGCATCTGCTTCTGTGAATAATGTCTGTATCCAGCCAGCAAACAGACTTCCTAAAAAATTTCCCAACCCCAGCGTTACAATCGCGATAAGGCTCTGAGCCGAAGCTCTTATGTCTTTAGGGGACACTTTGTCTATGTAGATAAAAGCCGCTGTAAAAAAGAACACATAACAAAATCCATGAAGTGACAAGGAAGCAATGACCAGCCACACAGGTCTGGCAATAACAAATATGATGTATCGCGCTGGCCAGGCAAGAACTCCAATAATCATGGTTTTCTTTATCCCAAATTTCGGAAGAAAAATAGGAAGAAGCACAGCCATCACCAATATTTCTGCCACCTGGGCTATAACCATAACTCCAGACACCATGGATGGCTTGACCCCTATTTTTTCTGAAGTTAAATAAGGAGCGGTCAATATATAATAAAATTGGAGCTCGGTGGCCACTATGAAAGTGATGCCAAAAAAGATAGCCAGATTTTTATCTTTCAGCATCTTAAGAGCTTCCAAAAAAGCCCAGGGTTTTTTAACTTCCTTTTTGGGAGGAGTGTGAGGTAAGCTGAACGATTGAATCCCCATTATTAAAGAAAATATGCCGGCCAGCATCAAGGTGTCGCCTCTTATTGCGAGCGCCTGATGAGAATTGGCCATCATTCTCCATCCAGCCAAAATCAATCCAGCGGCAATCCAACCTATGGTTCCCCAAACTCTCACCATGCCAAATTCTTTTTCTGAATCCTTGAGATTTATAAACGCGATGGAATTGGTGAGCGCTAAGGTGGGCGCATACAAAATGGAATAGCCAAATATAAGCCAAACCATGGTTGAGTAATCTGAAACAAAGGAGGTGTATATGAGAATTGCTCCTCCAAAGAGCTGCAAAAAAGCAATGACCTTCTCTGTAGGAAAATATCTATCCGCAAGTTGCCCTCCTAAGAAAGGAAATATAATGGTGGCCAAAGGAAGGAGTGAATAAACAATGCCTACCTGAGTTCCGGTGAAACCAACCCTGTTTATTAAATATTCTGATAGAACCGGTGCCCACGCTCCCCAAATTGCGTACTGCAAGAACATCATTAAGCTCAGACGAATCTTATAGCCCATCTTTCCCTCGTGTTCCAATTTTCCTTTTAAAATAATTTTTTTAATTTATAATACAAACAATATATATGTCAATCAATCATAAATCTAGAAAAAACAATCAGAATAAAATAAAATTTAAAAAACTCAATCAAATGAAAAATTGTCTTTATTTTCTTCTTGTTATCATTCTCGCTGACGGCTGCTGTTTTGCTAGATCTTGGCATCAATCCACTTTAATGTTCTTCGACACTGTTTGTGAAATAAGAGTTTTCAGCACTTCAAGTGAATTTTCAGCGGCAAAAAATGAAGTAAAAAAGATATTTTCATCTTTAGAAAAAATTTTAAGCCCTGAAAAAAGGGACATAGAATCAGAACATGCCAAGTATCTCTTAAAGGAAAGCCTGAATATTCATCAAAACACAGACGGATATTTTGATATCACCGTGGGTCCACTTAAAGAAGCCTGGGGTTTTCTAAGCGGCGATTATAGGGTGCCTCCCAAAGAGGAGATAAACGGGCTGCTGAAAAGAGTGGGAATGGAAAAAATTCAAACTCAAAACAGCAAAATATTCATTCCCAAAAAGGTTAAGCTTGACTGGGGCGCAATCGCTAAGGGCTATGGAGTTGATCTCGCTTCAAAAGCCCTTATAAAAATGAACATTAAAAAAGGCTTTATAAATGCCGGGGGAGATATTTTTTGTTGGGGGAAAAATCCGGATGGAGATGACTGGAAGATTGGAATACAGCATCCCAGAAAAAAGGGGTTTTTAGGGATACTGTCACTCACCTGTATGGGAGCGGCCACATCTGGAGATTATCAGAGGTTTTTTATAAAAGAGGGAAAAAGATATCACCATATTTTTAATCCCTTTACTGGCTATCCAGCTCAAGGAAAACAGAGTGTAACGGTGATCGGACCTCAAGTCTTTTTGTGCGATGCTCTTTCTACCTCTATTTTTATATCTGAACATCCAGATAAAATTATAAAAAAATATCCTGATTATGGAGCGGTGATTGTCGGCAATGAAGGTAAAATTACCTATATAGGGAAAAAATATAATATAGACTTAAATAAAGAAAATATTTAGCTAGATTTTCATGGGCATTAAAACGTATTTATATTCTATTTTATCTGACTCTTCAGGGGTCATTAAAACAGCGGTATTGGGGTCCTTCATTTCAAATCTGACATTATCTGACTCTATAGTGGTTAAAAAGTCTAAAATATACTGAGAATTAAATCCAATTTCAAATTTATCGCCGTTATATTCTGTTTCGACTTGGTCGCGGGCTTCCCCTAATTCAGGATTAGAAGAAAACAGTTCAATATTGTCTTTTTCTAATTTTAATTTAATCCCCTTGGAGCGCTCTGTGGATAGCAAGGAAACTCTTCTTATAGCATTTGTTATTTCCTCTCTATTAAAAGTAAGAATATTGTTATTATCTGTGGGTATCACAGCATTATAATTCGGGAACTTACCTTCAATTATACGCGATATCAGAGTTCTATTTTTAACATTAAAAAACAGATTGCTCTCATCCATATCAAACTTTATTTTTTCATCTTCGAACTTTCTTAATTCTCCGATTGTTTTTTTAGATACAATTCTTCTAATTTCCTCGTCTATTTCCACGTTTTCTGTTTTAGAAGATGTGTATGCCAGCCTATGGCCATCCGTGCTGATCAACTCAATCTTATCCCTATTAAGAATCATTAACGCCCCGTTCAGATAATATCTCTGCTCCTGAGTGATAGCAAAATAAACTCTATTGATCATCTCTTTAAATTTATCCAGGGGAAGAATAATGTTTTTTTCAAACCTTGCCTCTGGAACCTGTGGATAATCATCCTTTGGGTTGCATTTGACTTTAAATTGACTGGCTCCAGAGGAGATTTCGATCATCTTCTCATTTATTAATGAAAATTTAACTTGCTTTTTTTCTGGAAGAGATCTCACAATTTCATATAGTTTTTTTCCTGATATTGTTCCAGAACCAGCTTCTTCAACTTCAGTTTCGATATAAGTCCTCAGCCCGACTTCCAGGTCTGTCCCAATCAGTTCAACTCTATTATTATTGGCATCCAGTAAAATATCAGCAAGAATGGGCATGGTATTTCTTTTCTCTACAATT
>DASRVI010000085.1:0-2860 GCA_035655135.1 Acidobacteriota bacterium
AAAATGATATATATAAAGAATTAAATCACACCATACTCTTGAAGTCAAAAAGATAAGCTGCACTGATTCTTGGTAAATATATTATAAAATTAAGTGTTGAGACAAATATGGAACGCCCTTATAAAACATGGGGATATCCTATTGTTCCTTTCTTGTTCATTATTTTTTCTCTGGGGATCCTTATCAACACTTTGATAGAAAAACCAGTGGAATCTTTGGCTGGAGTTATTCTGACTCTATTGGGGATACCTGTATATTTTTACTGGAAGAGAAAGGCACTTAAAAAAGGAATCCATGCTAAAGACACATAAAAAGGAGTTTAATGATGATCCGATCTGATTTTAAAATAAACATAAAAAGTAAATGTCAGGAAGCTGAAAAAAGGATCCGTGAATTTATAAGATACACCCCCCTTGAATTTTCTTTTTATTTAAGCAAAAAAACACAATCCGAGGTTTTCTTAAAACTGGAAAATATTCAGATTACAAGGTCTTTTAAGATAAGAGGGGTTATGAATAAAATTCTTTCTTTAAGTGAGGCTCAGAGAAAAAAAGGTCTTCTAACCGCTTCTTCTGGAAACCATGGTGCCGCAGTTTCATATGTATCCAAAAAATTGGGGATTAAGGCAGCCTTGTTCTTACCATCCTATGTTCCAAAAACAAAAATCGAGTCTTTAAAGATTTATGATCCAGAGATCGAAATCATAGGAGCTCAGCCCGAAAATTCTCCTGTTATGTATGAATCTCTAAAAGCCGGAAAAATCCTTGAAATGGAGTCCAAACCCACCTTATCTGACGGTACTGCAGGAGGGATTGAGCAAGGTTCCATAACATATGATTTATGCAGGGATTATGTGGACCGATTTGTTATTCTTTCTGAACATGAAATTAAACAGGCCATTAAGCTGGTCATTGAAAAAGAGCATTTCTTATTAGAAGGAGCTGCGGCCCTATCTGTAGCTGCTCTTATAAAAGAAAAGGAGAATTTTATCCACAAAAAAGTGGTTCTGATTATAAGCGGATCCAAACTAAGTCTTGAAAAACTAAAACAAATTATAATGGAGTAATTCTATAAAACTTTTTTTAATTTCTTTTTATCAATAATCAAATGCCCCTGGTATGAGACATAGTTTAAAAGGATAAGAGCTCTTTCTTTGGGAGTTATTTCCTTTTTAAAAATTCCCTTTAGACCTTTCATAGCCCCTTCCATCACTTGAACTTCATCTCCTGATTTAGGTTCACTTCCGTATTTATTTAATTCAATAAAACCATCAATTTCTCTTTTTTTTATTTCATTGATTAACTTCTCATGGATGGGGATGGGGCCTTGTTCATTACCGATAATCTTTTTGACTCCTCTGGTGTATTTGACTGTCCTGTATTGAGAGGGATAATCAAAATAAATGAACTCATATCCTGCGAAAAAAGGTCGTATCCGGTTCTCCTGCTTGTACTTAGGGTTGTATATTTTATAACCATTTTCGCTAAATATCTTTTCCACTTGAAATTCTTTTTTGGGTTTTGTGTTGAGTACAAACCAGTTCTTCATTCAATTCATCCTTGCTGTTTATTTTTTCTCTCTATTATCGGTTGTTTTAAACTTTCTATAGTATTCAGGTCTCCTATCGGGAAAAAAATATTTTTTGGCTGTACAGTGATTGATTTCATTTAAATCACAGTCAGCATAGAGAATAGCATCTTTTCCCTGAGGAGCTTGAGCAATGATATTTCCTTCTGGATTCACTACAAACGATTCTCCAGAAAATATTAATTTATCTTCTTCTCCCACCCTGTTGGTCAAAGCAGCAAAATATCCATTCTGGAAAGAAGCCACTCGGAGTTCTGCTTCAAACATTCCCTCTGACCATTCTCCCACCGCACCAGCCTGAGGAACTATCACTATTTCTGCGCCTCTTAAAGCAAGGTTTCTCATGTATTCAGGAAAATGACGATCATAGCAGATAGCCACTCCAACTTTACCAACGGAAGTTTTGTAGACAAAATGAGTTGTGTTTCCTGGACTGTAATATCCTTTTTCATAAAAACCCATCCCATCCATGACATGAGCCATTCTCGTGGTGCCTAAAACTTCTCCATTAGAGTCGATTACGGGTGAGGAATCATAGGTTTGATTCCCCTCTTCTTCTAGAAGATTCAAGACAGTCACTATCCTGTATTCCTCTGCCAGTTTAGTGAATATATCCGTGGTGGGGCCAGGAATGGATTCCGCTTTTTTTAAATCATTGGGAGTGGCATGATTCTGGGGTAAAAAATAGGAAAAACTCAATTCGGCAAATGAAATCAGTTGGGCTCCATTCTCAGCTGCTGTTTTAAATGCATGGATGGCTCTATTCAGATTGTCATTGACATCTTTTGTGCAGTGCTGTTGGATAAGAGCAACCTTCATGTTCTGTCTCCTTTAATCAATATTATGGAAAATTTTTCCCTCTTAAGCAAGTGATTAACCTGAACTATTCATAAAAAAGGATTTGAAAAGGCTAAGAGAGTCCAAATTTTTCTCTGGTTTTTTCTATGGTCTCAGAAATTTGGTATTCAGAGAAAGGCTTACTGATGGAATAAAATAATTTGTCATCATGGATTCTTTTAAGGGTTTTTTCATCACTATAGGCTGTGAGAAATATGGAAGGAATATTATATTTATTATAAATTTTTATCGCTGCGCATCTTCCATCTATTTTGCCGTTCAGTTTTATATCCATAAGAATAATATCAGGAGATATTAAGGGAACTTTGGCTATGGATTCTTCACCTGAAGAAAAAATGCCTGAAATAGAAAACCCAAGGTTTTCAACTGTAAATTTAATGTCAAGAGCGATGATGATTTCATCTTCAACAATGAG
>DASRVI010000086.1:0-3428 GCA_035655135.1 Acidobacteriota bacterium
AATCATAAATTTTATTAGAAGTTTTTTCTTCATTAAAAGCGGTTTCTGGATGGCGGTGAAAGTCCCTTCTCCACTTTTTCAACTGAGCTTCTATTTTTTTGGCTTCTTTTTTTATGTTTTCATACATCTCTCACTCCTTTATAAAAACGGGGACGATTCTCTTTTTCCCCGAAAGAAAATTTATTTCAGCGCTTGATTTTCTTTGTCAAGCTGTAAAAATAGGCATCAGGGATTTTGAAAGCTCTTTCAGTTCTTCTGTTTCTGCTTGATTTATGTTTCGGACATAAGGCCCTAAAATAGATGCCAGCTTAAAAAGATTCTCACTCGCGCAAACTCCTTATCATTACTATATACCAATAAGATAGAAGAAACAAAGAAAAATGGAACTGTTTCTTTCTTGACTTAGGATTGATTGACTGGATTCATTTGTATATTATATTCTAAAATCGAGGACTAAGTATTGAAAAAGGAGTCAATATGAAAAAATTTACAGCTATGGCTTTATGTTTGATTTTTATTCTGTGGATAGTGCCCTTTTTACAGGGGGCAGAAAAAGAACTCAAGGTGTTCATTTCAGTTGATATGGAAGGAGTGTGTGGAGTCATCCATTGGGAAGAAGTCAGCCGAAATGGAAAGGATTATGACCTCTTCCGGAAGCTGATGACAGAAGAGACCAATGCAGCCATCCAAGGAGCCCTGGCTGCCGGAGCCACTGAAATCTTGGTACGGGATTCTCATGGAAGTGCCCGGAATATTCTGCCTCACATTCTTCATCCCAAAGCTGAACTTATCAGAGACTGGTCTGGAGGTCCATTGAGCATGATGGAAGGGATTGATGAAAGCTTTGATGCCGTTATTTTTATTGGTTATCATGCCCGGGCCAACACACCAAATGCTGTCTTAGACCACACCATGAGCGGGACTCTTTATGGAGTCACTGTTAATGGGAAAAAGATGCCTGAAGCTGGAATCAATGCGCTGATTGCTGGTCATTTTGGAGTGCCGGTGGTGCTGGTGGCAGGGGATGCGGCTGTATGCAGACAAACAACCGAACTTCTGGGAAATGTCAAGACAGCTGCGGTCAAACAAGGCATTGGCGAATCAGCCAAAATGATGAGTCCTCCAGCTGCCTGCGATCTAATAAGACAAGAAACTGAGCAAGCTCTCCATAGCTTAAAGGATTTCAAGCCCTATAAGCTTACTTCTCCTTATACCATGGAAGTCACATTCAAAGACCAAGAAAGAGCTGAAAATGCTTCCTGGATTCCCGGAGCTAAAAGAACCAGCGCCACTTCTGTTTCTTTCACTTCTTCCCAATTAATGGAGGTCTTGAAATTTTTCAAGTTCGCAAGATAAGATTGCCTGAGCTGCCTTTGAGAATGATCTGCTTCCTCTATTATGCTTATTTGATTAAAAATTAAGGATTCTGAAATAAATGTAAAATTTTTTTACGGGTGTCATCTCTATAAGACGAAAAACAGGGGCTCAGGTCCAAGGTTCTCCCTTAATAACACTGGCACAATATTTGCATAAGCATTATAATGTAAAGTTATATTTGTGTTGATTAAAATAAACTACAGGAGAAATAAGGCACACTTTATTTATTGAAAAAATGTGGCCAAAAAAGAAAATAAATTAGACTGATTAAAGGGAATAACTAAATGAGAAAGATAACTATGTTTATGATTGTCTTTGGATTAGGCATTTTACTTTTAAACTCCTATTCATGGGGCCAAAAATCATCAGAATGGGAACTTAAAGTCAAAAACGACAAAACAGATGTTCATGTGGTTCCTGATCCAGAGAGCACTGTGGTGATCACTCTCCCTAAAGGATTTGTCTTGACATCCTATGAAAAGACCGGTGAATGGTTTCGGATCATTATCGGACCTGATGAAGACGGAATCGTGACCATCGGGTATATTGAATCCCAAAAGGTTGATGTGATTAGGAAAAAAATCGTTGAGGAGCTGAATTATTGGGAAGAGGAATCAGAATTTTTTGAGGGAATGGGATTGAGTCTGAAAATGACAGTCGGTCCTACTTTTTTTGGAGGTGGGGACATAAAAAAAGGAGACCAGGGACTTTATGATTCAGCTTCGGATCTAATCTCTTCTTATGGGTTTATTATGGACAAACGGTTTAAAAACTTTGACTCAGGATTCGAGGTTTTAGCGGATGTTGTGTACAATCTCAATCCAAATTTAGGCTTTGGAATCGGATTCGGTTATATCCACTTAACCCAGCAGAGTCGGCTCTTTTTTCATGAACCCAATGATTACGATGAGAATCAAATGGGAACTTCCCCTAGAGTCACTGCGTACCCGCTTCGTTTGGGCGCTTTTTATAATCTTCCCCTTAACCGATTGATTCATATCAATTTGAACGGTGGAGCCTCTTTTTATATCACAAAGTTTTCTAACAGACTTTACACCAATTGGTATCCCCTGGATGTCATCAATCAAAAAGCTCACGCCATTGGTCTCGGACTTCATGGAGGAGTAGGGATTGAAATCAATTTTATGCCAAGGGCTGCCTTCATATTGGAAGGACGCGGCCGGTATGCAAAGATATCTGGTTTCGAGGGAAAAAGCAACATAAGGAAATCCATTCTTCCTCCTCTGCTGTATGAGGATATTGAAGAGAAGGGAACACTTTATTATCTGGAAGGGGAAGGACGCCCTCTATTGGCTGTGCTGGCAGAGGAGCCTACAGGATATCGTACGGTCCGAAAGGCTGTGTTAGATCTCAGTGGATTTATTTTCCAGACTGGACTTAGGGTGAAATTTTAAGGAGTTAAAAATGAAGGGAAAATTATTATCAATTTTACTGACTGTTTCTTTGAGTATAACCTTAAGTCTTTTTTCAGCTCAAGTTAAAAATCTCTCGGAAAAGCATAAAAAGTGGCTTCAAGAAGAGGTTGTTTATATCATTTCTCCAGCAGAAAAAGATGTTTTTCTCCAATTAGAGACAGATCGGCAACGGGACCTTTTCATAGAGGAATTCTGGCATCAGAGAGATCCAACTCCGGGTACTCAACGCAATGAGCTGCGTGAAGAGCACTACTCCAGAATCGATTTTGCCAATAAAGTATTTGGCAGAGGGACACCTGTAGAGGGCTGGAGAACTGATAGGGGGAAATTCTATATCATGCTGGGTCCTCCGGATAATGTCCAGAAGTACTCGACATTTGACATCCATCCTATTGAGATATGGTATTACACGGGAAAGACAGAACTAGGCCAGGAACCCAATTTCCGCCTCACTTTTTTCAAGAGAGGAGGAGTGGGTGTGTATGAACTTTACAATCCAATGCGAGATGGGCCCAAGGATCTGGTTCCTTTTCATGAAAAATATCCTGATCTAGCAGATTTTGATGACCAAGGAGGGGTCCAAATGGATGCTGCTATGGCAAGCGAGATAGGAAG
>DASRVI010000087.1:0-2767 GCA_035655135.1 Acidobacteriota bacterium
ACTGCATGGGATACGCAGGGGAAGTTCTGTCGAAGCAGGGTGCACGGTCCTTTTTTTATGAGAGAAGGGAGTTTGCGTCATGAATGCGCTGGCTGACAGAGACTCCATAGGGACAGTGCTCATCACATGTCCCGCATTCCAAGTAGGCTTTTACTGTTTTTTTAAGTGAGAGATTGGAATATAATGTTCTGGCTCTTTTTTGTTTGTTGTAACTTTCAAAATAGGCCAGATACCGCAGTATGGCTGTGGTTTCAATTCCCTGGGGACAGTTGTCTTTACAAATCCCGCACATATGGCAGTAATCTGTGCTGTTTTTGGCGGCAAACTGAATAAGATTTTTCTCTTCTTTTTCAGTAAGGGGGCTGTTGACTACTGACAGATCTTCCTCCAGTTGGTTCCGGTTCAGCATTTCAGTGACCACAGATGTGATTTGTTGGTTTTGTAAAGCCCATTTCAACATCGCCTGATAAATAGAGGTGGACCCAGTCCTGTATTTGTCTAAATTTTGGCGCTTGCCTCCCACTTTAAGAGTCTTCATAGCTATAACGCCTATGTCATTATCATAAGCTGACTTGATGAGGTTTCGGATTCCACTGGTTCCCAGATAGTCAGGATAGGTCTTTATGTCTTTTTCTGTGCTTTCAATATCAAAAACATTGTATCCCAATTGGACCATGTCATATTGGCCGCATTTGACCGCTTCTGAGATGACTTGATGGTGATTGGAATGACAGGAAAGCCCGTTGAATCTGAATTTTCCAGCTTTTTTCATTTTGTTAAAAGCAGATAACAACCGTTCATCAGTGAGGTTTGTAGGATTTGAGGCTCCATGGATGAGCAGAACATCAATAGTATCAGTTTGAAGCCTTTGGAGGCTGCCCTCGACTGAAGAAATAATGGATTCTTCGCTCCAATGGCTTCTTAGGTGAAATTTAGTTCCCACATGGATTTTTTCTCTTCCCACTTCTTTTAAGAGCCTTCCTATTTGCCTTTCACTGTTTCCGTTCATGTAAGTGTGGGAGGTATCGATATAGTTAACCCCTCTCTCTACAGCCTGCCTCATGAGAGCCCAATCAGGAAGAGGACTTCCTCCTAAAGAGATTTCAGATATTTGGAGACCTGTCCTGCCCAATCGACGATAATACATAGAACCTTTTTTGATTCTTTGAGGAGGAGAAGGGAGTAAACCAGAATTCAGAAGAGGCACAGACAGAGAGCTGAGTATCATTTTTTTTAAAAAGACACGGCGGTTGTTTTTTGACATGAATACTCCTTTGTCAGATTCCCGGATTATCTAGATCTGCGTTATTTCCCAGAGTCCAGGATGCTTGTAATTTTTTAAGCCTATCTTTTATTTCATTTTTTACAGTCGGACTGGGCCCCAAAAGGGGAAGCCGGCATGGGCCTCCGTAATATCCAAGAAGATCCAGGGCGTATTTGGTGGCAGCCAATCCATAGTCTTTGGTCACAGCTTGATTGAGAGACACCAGATCCTGCTGAAGTTTTTGAGCTTTCTCCCAATTTTTTTCTTTATAGTATTCATAGAGTTTGGTGCACAGTTCAGGGACCACACAGGCAAGTCTTAATATCCCTCCGTCAGCGCCCATGACCAGCCCCGGGAAAAAAAGACTTCCGGCGCCTAACAAGAATGAGCTTTCAGGATCAAGATGAGGATAGACTTCTTCAAAAAAAGTTAAGTTCCCAGAGCTGTCTTTTAATCCCAAAATTTGAGGATGTTTGACCAGAGTTATGATCAGATTTTTATCCACACTCACTCCTGTATTTTGAGGGATATTGTAGATGATGATGGGAATCCGGGATTTTTCAGCCACAGAAAGATAATATTTTTTTAGAACCTCATGGGTCATTCTTGGTTTGAAATAATGAGGCGTGCAGATCAGAGCTGAATCAGCGCCCACATCCGCTGCTTTGTTGGTGAGTTCAACCGTGTTTTTTACGGATTCGCGGGCAGTTCCTGCTATGATTATTTTATCTTTGGAGGAGCATTGTTTGGCTGTATCCACTAATGTGAGGCATTCCTCATCAGACAGATAAGGTCCTTCCCCGGTTGAGCCAGCTATAACATAGCCAAAAAGGTCGGTTTCATTGTATTTGAAGATGTTTTGTTTTAATTTGTCAGGGGCTATCTGCTCCTCTTCAAAAGGAGTGGTGAGAGCGGCAATAACTCCCTTGTATTTTCTTTTCATAAAGAAGTTCTCCTTTTAACCTGTCCAGGTTATTCTATATCATTTTCTATTTCTTTTAATTCTTTGTCACTTTTTCCAAAATAATGCCCGATTTCATGTCTGACCACTTCTCTGACTTTTTTTTTGATCTCTTCCTCAGAGGAGCATATCCTTTCAATGGGTTTTTGGTAGATAGAGATCACATCAGGGGGGATGTTTCCATAATAAGGACCCCGGTGTTTTAAGGGGACTCCGTGGTACAATCCCAGAAGGAGACCTCTGCGGCTTATCCCCATCCTGTTTAAAACTTCTGGAGGAGGATGGTCTTCGACAATAACTGTGATGTTTTTAAGATATTTTTGAAACTCCTCGTGGATTTCAGACAGAGCTTCTTCAACCAGTTTTTCGAATTTTTGCTTTTCCATTTAACCTGGCTTATTCATAAAAAAATGGCGATGTTCCTATTATCATTTTAATTTTTCCGATTTACAATATTCTTTCTATTACCACAATTGTCAATATTTCCTTGCTTTTTTTTAAATTCTAATCGCCATTTTTTTACCATTGAGGCGAGCCAATCT
>DASRVI010000088.1:0-2306 GCA_035655135.1 Acidobacteriota bacterium
CTAACTCCACATCCGTGGGATTCTCTGGATGAAAAACTCAAAGTTGGTGACAAAGTAAAAGGTAAGGTTGTCGTGATTGCCGATTATGGTGCTTTTATTGAAATTGCTCCGGGAGTGGAAGGTCTGATTCATGTCTCTGAAATGTCATGGTCACAACATCTTCGGAGTGCACAGGAATTTCTCAAAGTAGGAGATGAGGTTGAAGCAGTGATCCTGACTCTTGATAGGGAAGAAAGAAAGATGTCGCTCGGAATGAAACAACTAAAACCTGATCCATGGGAAAAAATTGAAGAAAAATATATTGTTGGATCTAAACATAAAGCAAAAGTTCGTAACTTTACTAATTTCGGAGTGTTTGTTGAACTTGAAGAAGGTGTGGATGGACTGATCCATATTTCTGATCTTTCATGGACCAAAAAGATCAAACATCCGGCTGAGTTCACAGCAATCGGGAATGATATTGAGGTGGTGGTGCTGGAGATAGACAAAGAAAACAGGAGATTGAGTCTGGGACATAAGCAGCTTGAGGAAAATCCATGGGATGTGTTTGAAACGATCTTTGAAGTGGGTTCTGTTCATGAAGGAACGATTCTGGAAATAACTGATAAGGGTGCTACAGTCGCTCTTCCTTATGGTGTTGAAGGATTTGTTACTCCAAAACACCTGGTAAAAAAGGATGGTACACCTGCTAAAGTGGATGAAAAACTGGAATTCAGGATCATTGAATTCAATAAAGGAGCAAAAAAGATTGGCTTATCACATACAAGGGTTTACGAAGAACCAAAGAAAAAAAGTGAGGCATCCAAACGCAAGAGCCGGGATGCTCAATCCAGAAAGGCACCCAGAAAGATCAAAAGTGGTCCTGAAAAAACTACCCTTGGTGATATTACTGAGCTTGCAGCATTGAAAACTGAAATGGAAAAAGATGATAAAAAGAAAAAGGGAAAAGAAAATTCCGGGAAAAAATAATGATACAACCTAAAATCTATCAATATGGAATTCAAGATTGAAAAACTTGAAAACTATACCTTAATTCAGGTTCAGGAGGAAAAACTTGATACTCATATTGCACCAACCCTAAAATCAGAATTAGTACTGGTATCAGGTAATGGTGAGAAAAATATCATTCTTGATCTGAGTAATGTCAGATATTGTGATTCCAGTGGCTTAAGTGCTATCCTTGTGGCAAACCGGCTTTGTAAAAATGCCAATGGAACTTTTGTGTTAACCGGTTTGAATGAAGCTGTTGAAAGACTGATCACCATTTCTCAACTGGATACAGTATTAAATATTACCAATACGGTTGAGGAAGGTGTTAAACTAATCGATTCAGCTGAGTAGTAATTAAAAGTGTCATTCTCCATCACAATATTAGGAACCAGTTCGGCTTTGCCTACTTCAGAAAGATTCCCAACCGCTCATTTGTTAAATGCAAATGAGCGGTTTTTTTTAATCGATTGTGGAGAAGGAACACAGATCCAACTTAGAAGATTCAAAATCAGGCTCGGGAAAATCAACAATATATTTATCAGTCATATGCATGGAGATCATATATTTGGCCTCTTTGGCCTGATTTCATCCTTTTGCCTGCTTGGCAGGACCTCAAAATTGCATATCTACGGACCTGTTATGTTAGAGGAACTTTTACTGGATCACCTGAAATATTTTCAAAATGATCTGACATTCCAGATTGTGACCCATACATTTCAAAATAGACGTTCTGCCCTGATTTATCAGGATAAAAATATTGAAGTACGAACGATTCCATTGTTGCACCGTGTCCCAACATGTGGTTTTCTTTTTAAAGAAAAAAAGGCACCAAAAAACATCAAAAAAGAAATGGTGGAAAAATATAAGATTCCGATTAAAGATATCATCAGGATAAAAGACGGATCAGATTTTGTAAACGCTGATGGAACGATTATTCCGAATGATGAATTAACATTGCCTGCCTACAAAATACGGTCCTATGCATTTTGTTCTGATACAGCTTATGATGAAAAAGTTATTGAACATGTAAAATCAGTTGATATTCTGTACCATGAAACGACATTTGCTCATAACGACGCTGAGCTTGCAGCAGAAACGACCCATTCAACAACAAAGCAGGCTGCTGATATTGCCAGAAATGCCGGCGTGGGCAAACTCCTGATTGGTCATTTTTCATCCAGATATAAGAATTACGATTTTTTTGAGCAAGAAGCCCGTGAAGTATTTGAAAATTCGGTAGCTGTAAAAGATGGGGATGTTTTTTCAGTTCCCAAAACAAGAGAAGAGAATAAATAATTTGAGCTGCAATTTGCTTG
>DASRVI010000089.1:0-3959 GCA_035655135.1 Acidobacteriota bacterium
ATCAGGAATTCCAGCCACAAAATCAGGTCTAATATCATCATTTTCAGCAAGCTTGGATCCGCATCTGTTTCTGACATATTCAACATTGATTCCTTCATAGCTGGAGGAAGGATATCCATAGTATACCCAGAGAAAGGCACATATCTGCATATTATCCTGAGGGGGCTTTTTTTGTTGAAAACCATCCTTAGATATGAATAATATTTCTCCAGGTCCCAGATATTTAATAATTTTGTAACCTAAATTAGGGAAGGAGCAGGTTTCTAGAGCAACGGCATAGCCCTCCTCTTTTTTCCCCAAAACAACCGGAGTCCGGCCGAGTTTGTCTCTGGATGCATACAATCCCTTCTCTGTTAAGATCAATATAGAACAGGATCCTTTTATGGATTCTTGGACTCTTTCTATTCCTGCCTCAAAAGATTCTTCTTGGTTTATGATAATAGAAACCATTTCAGTGGGATTGACTTCTCCTTCACTGATCTCAGAAAAATGGATGCTATTGTTTTTTAACTCTTTTTTAAGGAGTTGGTCCATGTTGTTTATAGCACCTACCGTAACAATCGCATAATCACCTAAATGGGAACGAATCACTAAAGGTTGGTCTTCAAAGTCGCTGATCACTCCAATACCTGTATTTCCATACAAGGATTTGAGCTCATGAGCGAATTTGGATCTGAATAATGCATTTTCTATATTGTGAATGAATTTATAAAATCCCTTTTCATTCTTGACCGCAAGACCTCCTCTTTTTGTTCCGAGATGTGAATGATAATCCGTACCATAGAACAAGTCTTCGACAGCATCATCTTTTAGGACAACACCAAAAAATCCTCCCATAAATATTCTCCTTTATATCTAAAATCTCATAAGAGTTGGTCAGCGTTAATAATTTTACACTATTAAGATTGGCATTTAAACTTTCTTTTTTATGTTTAGCAATTTTATTTTTATAGGCAGTGGAACTATTCTGGTTATTAGGAGTATAATAATAAGTAGAAGGGAGGACAGTATGAGTATGAGGAAATTGAGTGTTTATTTGACTGGTGTAATTTTTTTTATTGTCCTGGGCCTATCATGTGTGATTAGAGTTATAGACTATTATGACCCTAGGGGGCTGATTCCTATTGAGGATTTTCAAAGGAATGTTCCATTTTCCCCAGGTGGCTCAGTTTCATTGAGGAACTTTGGTGGAATGATAGAAATCTTAGGTTGGGACAGAAATGAAGTTGAAGTTTATGCAGAAAAAATGATTCCAAGAGCAGAAGGGACAAATATTCGTTTTTTGGGGCCAAAAAAGGATATGGCCAAAATTGATCTGCAAAGATACACAGATGAAAACATCTCCATAAACACAAAGTCAACTTCTGAAGAAGGAGAAAATACCATTGTGGATTATTACGTTAAAACCCCTCGTTTTATCAATCTGAATGGAATTTTAGCTAGAGAGGGAGACATATTTATTGCAGATCTTTATGGGTCGGCTTCTGTTAAACTTGAAAAAGGGGACATCCAAGTGGATAATTTTTCTGGGTCATTAGATGCAGTGGTACAGACAGGTTCAATTCAAGCAAGCCTTTATGATGAAAGAAAGGAAGATGTGGTGACTTTGAAGTCTTATCAGGGTAATATCACCCTTTTCCTTCAAGATAATATTGACGCTGACATACAAGCTGTTTTTCCTGGAGGTGAGATCAACTCTGAATTTGATTTGGGTCAGCAGGAAAAAGAAAATGAAATTGATTTAAAATTAGGAAAAGGAGGGACTTCTATTTACATTACCGTTAATAATGGTAACATTGACATTAAGAAAATCAAATCTGATTAGAAGAATTGATAGATACAATTGATAAATACATCATAAAAAGAAAGGAGTCGGAAAATGGAAGAAAAAAAGAAAGTGATTTGGACAGGCATTGTTTTTGTTCTGCTCGTGGCTGCCGTGATCATCATTTATTATCTGGCCACGCATAAGAAATCTCCTGAAGTTCCGGAAACTCCTGAAATCATTGAAGAAAAGCCCATGAAACTTCCTGAACAGGAAACAGTCAAAGATGAACCTGTGGAACCAATAGATATTCCTTTGGAAGAAAGCGATGAATTCATAAGAGGAATTATAGATAACATATCATCTGACCCAAGGATTTCTGAATGGATAAAGATCGATCATTTAATAAAGAAATTTGTGGCAGCTGTGGACAATATTGCCAATGGTCTCAGCCCCAGAAAACAAGTTGTTTTTTTTGAACCCAAAGGAGAGTTTTTGGCAAAGAAAAAAGGAGAAAAGCATATTATAGATGAAGATTCTTATAAACGCTATAATCCGGTCGCTAATGTCTTTAGCTCTTTAGACACCAAAGAAACGGTGAATCTCTATCAAAGATTTGAGCCGTTGATCCAGGAAGCCTATAAAGAATTAGGGTATCCTGACAAGGACTTTAATGAGACTCTGAACAGAGCCATAAAAGAACTTTTGGCGGTTCCTGTTGTTGAAGATGATATCTTGCTGATAAGTAAATTAAAATCATTTGAACTGGCTGATTCTGAACTGGAAGAAATGAGTCAGGCTCAAAAGCACTTGTTCCGAATGGGACCAGAAAATATAAAAAAAATCCAGCATAAACTCCAGGAATTACAAAAAGAATTGAATGATTGATTGAATCACTTCCATGTAAATGGATTATTAAGTTTAAAGTCAGGTATCAAATGACGGTCTCCTGAAAAAAGTTCAGGCTGGATAAAGATTTGCTCAAATCCTAATTTTTCAGCTGCACACAAAACTCTTTTGTATTCTTCTTTTGTGATCTTCCTTTGAAATTCAGGGGGCGTCTTAAAGCAAGGATAGAACTGACTCATAAGGCTGAGACCAAATGAATTTGAAATATTTTTCTTTATCCAATTCAAAATATGGAGTGTGTCCTTGACATGACCGGGGAGCACCAAATGCCGGATAATAAGTCCTTTTTGGGCAATATTGTGTTTGTTGATCACCAGATTCGGCTGCTGTGATGACATTTCAAGGATAGCTTTTTTGGCGTGATCAAAATAGTTGGCCACTACAGAAAGCTTTTTTGAAAGTTGAGGTGAAAAGTATTTCAAATCTGGGAGATAAATATCAATGATCCCATCCAATTTTTGGATAATCACCTCTCTTTCATAGCCGCTAGAGTTGTAAACCAGAGGGATGGTTAATCCATTTTTATAGGCAATTTTTAAGGCAGAAAGAATGGGAATCAACATATGGGTGGGGGACACCAGATTGAGATTGAAGGCTCCTTTATCTTGGATCTCCAGTATTTTATTTGAAAGTGCTTTTATAGAAATCCTATGGCCTAGATTTTCCCAGCTGATCTGGTGATTTTGGCAGTAAAGGCATTTAAGATGGCAACCCGTAAAAAAGATAGTGCCAGATCCCCCTGAATGTGTTGAATTGAACTCTAGATTTTTTTTGTGATTTGCGTATCCGCTTAATATGGGTTCTTCTCCAAAGTGGAGTCCGGCATGGGAGATAAAAGCTTCATTTCCAGTGGAACAGTATCCCAATTCATTCTTCCGGTCCACAGCACACTGTCTGGGACATAATTGGCATTGATGTTGGTATATGGACAGGTCTTTTAAGGCCTTATCTATTCTTTTGATTTTAAAAGAGATATCCATGGCTGTGATGTTTAAAAAAGACTTAAAAAAAATATTTGATGAACAGAAATCCTCCTAAAAGGAGGATAAAAAACAATAAGGCAAATAAATTGAAATATTTTTCTATAAATGATTTGATGCCAGGGCCAAATTTCTTAAAAAGAGCTGCGACAGCAAAGAAACGCAGAGAACGACTGACAGTGGAGGCAATAATAAAAAGAGGAAGGTTTAATTTAAACACACCTGAAGCAATAGTAAATATTTTATAAGGGATGGGAGTGAAGCCGGCAGCAAACACATACCAGAATCCGCTTTTTTGGTAATGT
>DASRVI010000090.1:0-9039 GCA_035655135.1 Acidobacteriota bacterium
AGAAAATGGGGCTGGAAAAACCACCTTAATCAAAATTATTTCAGGCGTGCATACAAATTTCAAAGGGAATATCTTTTTAAACGGCCGTTTGGTTCATTTTCATTCTCCATCCCATGCAGCCAGATACGGCATATCAGCTATCTATCAGGAAATGTCTTTGGTCAATTCCATGTCTGTGAGAGATAATATTTTTTTGGGAAGGGAAATAACCAATTCCTGGGGTCAATTGGATTTTAATAAGGAGAATGAAATTTCTCATGAGATTCTGGACCGATTAGGGATTGATATTGACCTGTCTAGACCAGTAGGTTTTTATCCCCTCTCTATAAAACAATTGATTGAAATAGCCAAAGCACTGGTATTCAAATCCAATATTATCCTCATGGATGAACCCACCAGCGCCCTCAACGCTGTTGAGACGACTCATCTGTTTAAAATTATCAAAGACCTCAAAGAAAAAAGACGTGGAATCATATTTATTTCCCACAGACTAGAAGAAATATACAGGATCGCAGATAGAATAAGTGTGCTTCGAGACGGAAAATACATAGGAACAGCTCAGGTCGATGAACTTCCTTCCCATAATCTGGTTAAATGGATGGTAGGCCGTGAACTCAAAGAACAATTCCCAGAACGAAAATCATATAAGAAAAACAAAATACTCCTATCAGTCAAAAATATTTCACTGAATTCTCCAAATAAAGAACATAATTTTAAAGAGGCAAATATTTCTTTCAAAGTCCACGCTGGGGAAATATTGGGAATGGCCGGACTTCAAGGCTCTGGAAAAAGCCTACTCCTCAATACTTTGTTTGGAACTTATGGAAAAGTTAATAAAGGAAAAATAATCCTTGAAGGCCAAAATTATTCAGTCAAATCTACAAAAAAATCTATTCAAAAGGGATTAGTCCTTTTAACTAATGACCGCAAAAAAACAGGCATTATTTCAGATATGTCTGTTAAGGAAAACATGACCCTCGCGTGTTTAGAAAAATTTATAAAGTCAGGCTGGATTCAAAAAAAGAAAGAACAAAGGATTGTTCGTGAGAATTTTGATTCCTTCAATATTAAAGCAGTATCTATCGATCAACTTATCTCAAATCTTTCCGGAGGGAATCAACAAAAAGTTGTTTTGGCCAAATGGTTTATGACTCAACCCAAAGCTTTACTTCTCGATGAACCCACTATAGGAGTGGATGTGGGAGCTAAGCATGAAATCTATAAGTTTATGAACAACTGGAGCCGCCAGGGAATAGGTCAAATACTGATCACATCAGAACTGCCTGAATTATTGGCTTTATCTGATCGGATCATTGTTTTACACAGAGGAAGCATCACAGCTGAGTTTGAGAGAGAGGAAGCAACTCAAGAAAAAATTCTTCAGGCTGCTATGGGAGAATAAGCTTGGATAAACACAAATACTCAAAAAAAACAATAACAAAGTTAAAAAGATTATCAAGTCTTCCGGTGGTGAGAGCTTTGGCAGCCCTTTGTTTTGTGGTCTTTATTGGAATGATATTCAACGCTGAGGGTGCTTTTTTTAAGTGGGATACTCATAGAGATATGCTGAGACATATTTCAGTATTTGGAATTCTCGCCTGCGGCATGACTCTGGTGATTATTACAGCAGGGATAGATCTTTCCGTGGGCAGCATCCTGGGACTTACGGCAGTTCTTTTTTCTTTGTTCAGCATTCACTTAGGATGGTCTCCATTTTTTGCTATTTTAGTCTGTCTTCTTGCTGGGCTTGGTTGTGGCTTGACCTCCGGTTTTATTATTGATCGATTCAAAATACAACCATTTATTGCCACTTTAGCCATGATGGTCTTTGCAAGAGGCTTGGCTAAATGGGTATCTGGGGGGCAAAAAATATCCACGGCTGTTCTCCATCCTGACGGAACTTACAAATATGTAGAAGCTCCTAAGGTATTTAATTTTATCAACTCCAAAATATTTAATGAAAACCTGGCTGTGGTGACATTGATATTCTTAGGTTCTATCCTCATATGTTGGGTGATCCTTTCTAAGCTTCGTTGGGGACGCCATATCTATGCTGTAGGAGGAAACGAGGAAGCGTCTAAGCTCTCTGGGATCCCAGTAACAGCCACAAAACTACTTGTTTACGGAGTCAGCGGTTTTTTTTGTGCCATCGCAGGAATATGTCAGGCCGCTCAGGAGATTCAAGGTGATCCAGAGGCTGGCATGACCTATGAACTGACTGCTATTGCTATCGTAGTCATCGGGGGAACAAACCTTATGGGAGGAACTGGAGGGATAGGCCTGACTTTTATTGGAGCCATGACCATAGGCTATCTGGAAAAAATACTCAGCATCAATGCTGTGGGAGAAGCTAGCCGTTTAATGCTTACAGGAGTCATCATAGTGGGCGCTGTCTTGTTCCAAAAATACCGCAAATAGGAGAGGAGAATTGATCATGTATAAATATTTAAACATATTTATTATTTGCTTAGTGTTGCTTGTCAGCTGTACTGGAAATAAAGATGTTCCGCAGTCCAAACAGGAATCTAGAGATGCCATGAAACCAAATTGGATCATTGGGATGAGTCAATGCAACTTAGGTGAACCATGGCGTGTTCAGATGAACCGGGACATAAAGAATGCTGCTGAAGAAAATCCTAAAATCAAAGTGATATTTAAAGATGCTCAGAATGACTCTTTAAAACAAAGAGCTCAGATAGAGGAATTCATTAATGCAGATGTTGACCTGCTGATTGTCTCACCTAAAGAAGCGGCTCCTATGACTCCTCCAATATCTGCGGCTTATGATCGAGGAATTCCGGTCATCATACTTGACCGCCGCATACTTGGTGACAAATACACCTGTTTTATTGGTGCGGATAATAAAAAGATAGGAAAAGCTGCTGGACTCTGGGTCGTAGAAAGATTGGAAGGAAAAGGGAAAATTGTTGAACTCAAAGGATTGATGACTTCCACTCCGGGTCAAGACAGACATTCAGGATTCAGGGAAGGTTTATCAGGAAGTGATATTCAAGTGATATTTGAGGCAGATATGAAATGGCTGGAGCCGGAAGCCAGAAAAGAGATGGAATCAGCTCTTGCCAGGTTTGACCAAATCGACCTTGTTTACGCTCATAATGACCCTGGAGCTCATGGAGCTTATTTGGCAGCTAAGGCAGTTGGACGCGAGAAAGACATCATTTTTATAGGGATTGATGCTCTTCCTCATGAAGGACAGATCTATGTAAAACAGAGAATTTTAGAAGCTTCTTTTGAATACCCTACAGGGGGAAAAGAAGCTGTTCAAACAGCCCTGGCCATTTTAAATGGGGAAAAAGTCAAAAAAGAAATCACCCTGCCTTCCAGGATCTTTACAGAAGAAAACATTGACTCTGTCGGAGAAGACATTGAACAATATTTCAAATAAACCATATTCTTGAAAAAATTTTGTGTATCACAGAAAATAAAATAATAATAAAAACATCTCTATTTTTTTATGAAGAGTCAGGTTAAAAGGAGATTTCAATGAATAAAACTGTTGATATATATATGCCTCTGGACAGCCGGGATGAGCCCAATGCTGAGGTGTGGCCCGTAGCCAAAGAACAGCTCAATGAACTAATTCAGGTTATTGAAAAATGTGGATGGAAACCAAATGTGCTCAATCCGGAAAAACCTGTGTCCAGTGTGGCTGAAGGAATGAGGATCATCAAAAAAGCCAAGGGCAGTCGGTTCATTAATTTTATGGCAGGATGGGCTTATCCTGATTTTTCTGTAAGCCCTATGTGGCAGCTTCCAGAAGAACTTCCCAAGTTGATGTTAGGAAGCGCTGTTCCTAATTATCCGGGAGCTGTGGGCCTTTTAGCTGCGGAAGCGGGTACCTCTCAAATGGGGATTCAAACTCATAGACTATTTGTAGAAAACTTTAAAGACCATAAAAGATATATTGAACCCATGAAAACATTTTTAAAACAAGGACAATACGCCCCAGAAAAACAGGATTTTATAGACATAACTGTGAATGAATCGAATAGAAAAAAGGCAAAAAAAGTGTTAAAAAAACTTTCAGGGTCTATTTATGGAGCTGTGGGACCTCGATCTATGCAGATGTGGAATAAAATATCGGATGCCCATTTTTTGAAATATTTCGGAACAGCCAGAGAAGGATTTGACGGACTGAGACTTTTGAAAATGACCGAACAAATTCCTGATGAGAAAGCAGAAAAAGCCTTTGACTTTTTAATCCAGAAAGGAATGGATATCCGCCTGGGGCAAGATCCCAAAAAAAACCTAACCAAAGAAATGGTGCTTTTTCAAATGAAAGTATATTATGCCATCCTAGAGTTAAAAAAACAGTTTGGATTGGATTTTACGGGTATCCAAGATCAACTCGATTGGATCGAACACTATCCTGCTACTGACCTGACTCTCGGGATCCTGAATAACCGATTGAGACCGGATTCAGATGGAGAAACATTTGTGGCCGCTACTGAAGCAGATGATGGGGCAGCTGTCACCATGCAGGTGCTGAAGCTTTTAAATGATAATGATCCTGTTGGTTTTAATGACCTTCGTTACTGGGACTCTGAAAATTCGCTTTACTGGTTTGTTAACTCTGGATCTTTGGCTCCTTATTTTGCCAAAGGAAGCCATGAGTCGCTGGAAGGATCCTGGTCCGAACGTCAGACTTATATGTATTTTAAAAAAGGAGGAGGAACCTGTTCTTTAGTAGCAAGAATACCTGGCACAGTCACCTGGGCTCGTTTTTCTTACCGAAATCACCAACTTTATTTATGTGCAGGCCGGGGGGTCACCGATGTTCCAACTCATGAAATCTGGAAAGAACGCTCAAGAAACTGCAGTCCTGATTGGCCTCACTGGTATTTAAAACTATGTGGGAAAATAGAACAATATATCAATTCCAATCATCCCATGACAGTTATGGGAGACCATCTAGCTGAATTGAAAGCACTTGCTGATGCCATGGGTATTTCCTTTGAATGTTATGATACCCAAACACCTGAAGAGCTGGTTTAAACTAAATTAAACTCTTAGAAGGAGAAAAAATGAAATTAGAAAAACTTTATAAAAAAGTCATTTCCATAGGAATCTACAATGATCTGAGAAATAAAAAGGAAATCAGTAAGCTTTTGAAACAGGAAAAAGAGAAATTTGACAAGTTCAGTAAAGACGAAAGAGAATTTTATGATAGCGACAAACTTTTCAATCCATTTTCAGATACCCGGATATTACATGGAAATCAAAGCACTGAAATTAAAAAAGTCATTTTGGGAATAGATATGGAAATCGGAGAAATATTATTAGCTCATCAATTAAATAAGGAGAAAAATGAAAATATTGACCTAATCATATCCCATCATCCAGAAGGATATGCTTTAGCCCAGCTTTATGATGTGATGAAGCTCCAGGCTGACCTTCTATCTCAATATGGGATCACTGTGAGCGTGGCGGAACAGCTTATGGAAAAAAGAATCAGTGAAGTTGAAAGAGGAATCCTCCCTGTCAATCATAATCGAGCCGTGGATGCAGCTCGAATCCTGGACTTTCCAATGATGTGTGTGCACACCCCTGCTGACAATTGTGTGACAAAGTATCTAAAAAATCTGTTTGAAAAAGAAAAGCCATACAACCTCAAAGAACTCACAGCATTGCTTAAAACAATACCTGAGTACAAAAGGTCTTCAAAACTCCAGGCTCCTCCTAAAATCATACATGGTTCTGAAAACAACAAATGCGGTAAAATATATGTGGATATGACCGGAGGAACTGGAGGATCCGAAGATATATTTGATAAAATCGCCAACAGCGGCATAAGCACTCTTGTGGGAATGCATATAGGCGAAAAGCATCTAAAAAAAGCCAAACAGGCTAATCTAAACATAGTCATAGCCGGCCACATTTCCAGTGATACCTTAGGATTGAATCTTTTGTTCGATGAAATAGAGAAAAAAAATCAGCTTGATTTTATTGGAATATCCGGATTTGAACGATTCCGTAGAATTTAATTTCTTATAAAACTGGATCCAAAATATTCCTGATTTTTTTGAAACAAACTTGGGAATAAGGGGCTGGCTGTTGGTTTGGGGGAAATAAGCAAAAAGGGGATAATGAAGGAGGGTATTAATAAAATCTTACCCAGCCAGCGCAATAAGATTTTTTTCTATTATAACAAAACTTTTTTATTTTTCAAGTCTTTTTTCTATAAATATATTAACTCGTGAATAATCCAGGTTAAATCAATGTCTATGTATATCTTTGTGCATGATGCTTTGGATCTCTTTTATATCTTTAATTTTAGATAAATCAAGATCTTCTTTTTTCAATAAATCGGCCATATAGTCAATGACATAAGAAGGGAAAATTCCCATTCTCTGATATAAATCTCTTTTTTTTATAAGTATTCGGCTTGATTCCTCACATCCACTAGGCAACGATTTATAAGACTTCATCACATTTTCACTACCACTAATTTTTCCTTTAACATAGAGTTTTTTTGCTATATCAAGAGAATCTTTTTGTGTTAATCCCCATTCAGCAGCCATCACAATCCCTGCAATAAGAAAATGAATCAGTGCACTTCCATCTGGACTTCTGAGTTCCACTGTTTTACTTTCGATATTTTCTTTAAGGCTCGTCGATTCTTGAGGATTTATTTTTTTTGCCAAATCACTAAATATTGACCATGCTAAGGGAACTCTTATGAGCGCCTCCCGATTTAAACCACTCCAAAATATTTTTGTCGGAGCCTCCTGGTTAGGCACGAGTCTCAAGTACGAAGAAGGAGTGGTGTTTCCAAATGCAGTCAATGAATCCGCATATTCACAAAGTCCTCCCACTAACCGTTCTGCAGGATCCGAAAGCCTTCCGTCAGAACCTTTCATTATATTTTTTCCCTCTTTCATCAACTGCATATGAATATGAAAGCCATTTCCAGCGATTCCCTGTTGTATTTTAGGAGCAAAACTGGCTATGCATCCATGTTTGTAAGCGATATTTCTGATGAGCCATCTCCCTACAACCAAGCTATCGGCCATATCATGAACAGGTCTAGGGGAAAATTCTACTTCGAGCTGTTCAGCTTGTTTTCCGTTTATTTCATCTAGGTCTGACTCTATTTTATCTATATATCCAGCTTCTGAATGAGCGTATTTAACCGCATTAGTGATCTGGGTAATGTAACGAAGAATTTCAGTCAATATGGCTCCACTTTTAACAAAAGGAGAAGATTCATGGTAATTATTCCAGCTTTCCTGTTGATACAAACCATCTTGTTTTTCAGAGATAAGAAAAAATTCCAATTCACCTAAACAATAAAGTTCATACCCTGTGTTCTTTTTAAAAAGATGGTAAGCTTTGTTTAAAATAGAATCCGGAGCAAAAGGAGCTAGATCCCCTTCTTTGGTGAAATAACGGCATATAAAATCAAGACTTCCTTTATCAAATGGATTGAGAAAAGCTGTTTTATACTGAGGAACCACATATAAGTCTGAAAGAGTTGTTTCAACTAAACCTTTAAACAAGGAAGATCCATCCACTCGTTCCCCATTAGCTAGAATCCTTTCCGCCTCAACTTTGTTGGATATGGGAAGTTTTAGTTCCTTAAGTCTTCCATCAATGGCGGTGTAATGAAAAGTAATCCGTTCAATCTGCTTTTTCTCTATTATTTTGAGCAAGTCAGCTCTTTGAAATTGATCAGCAGGTTTGTTCAATAATAAAGAAAGCGGATTGGTTAAGGCATATGAAAAATTGTTATCGGACATAATGGCCTACTCCTTTATGATCTATTTATAAAATGATTCCATATTTTACATTTCGTTCAGAGCTTTGTCGAGCTTTTCAAAGACAAGGTAAGTATTTCTAACACTGTGATAGAGTTTATTTAACCTAATTTTTTCTTGCAATTTAAGAAAATAAATCAAATAATGTAAGTACTAACGTAAATAGATTGTTTAACCGAAAAATATGAGTTTTTATAAAGAAGCTGGCGAACTTATTTTTGGCACACGTCTGAAACGAATCAGTGATCGATTCCTGTTTGATGTGTCACAGGTTTATAAGAAATTAGAAATTCCTTTTGAAGTGAGCTGGTTCCCCCTCTTTTATTTACTTCACCATAAAAACGGTTTATCAGTAACAGAAATAGCCAGAGAGCTCCAGATTACCCATTCAGCAGTCAGTCAACTTGTCACCAATTTAGAAAAAAAGAATCTGGTGAAGTTTATTGATGATAAAAATGACAGGAGAAAAAGAATCATTGGTTTTACAGAAAAAGGCCACAAAATGATGCATGAACTAAAGCCTGTGTGGAAATCCATGAAAGAATCCATGCGTTCTCTACTCAATAAAAAAGAAAACAGCGCCCGCCTGTTAAAAGCATTAGATGAAATAGAAGAAACCCTAAAAAAACAAAGCCTTTGTGAAAAGGTTTTAAAAGATATAAAAACATAATCAAGGAGGGATTCCATGAAATATTCTGAATTTATAAAAAAATATGCCAACCATCCTAATTATAAGGCTCCAGAAGGAACTGAAATATCAGCTCAAAGTTGGGAGACAGAAGCTCCCCTGAGAATGCTGCTCAATAATTTAAATCCTGATGTTGCTGAAGACTCTGAAAACTTAGTAGTGTATGGAGGGACAGGCCAAGCAGCTCGAGACAAAGATTCTGTCAGAAAAATAATCAAAGCACTTCTCGAACTCAAAATCGATCAAAGCCTTCTGATTCAATCTGGAAAACCAGTGGGGATTATTCGTTCTCACCCAGAAGCGCCTCGCGTTCTTATTGCCAACAGCAATCTGGTCCCCTATTGGGCTACCTGGGATCATTTTAACAAATTAAAAGAGAAAGGTTTGATGATGTACGGTCAGATGACAGCAGGAAGTTGGATTTATATAGGAACTCAAGGAATACTCCAGGGAACCTACGAGACATTTGCTGCATGCGGTGAAAAATACTTCAAAGGAGATTTAAAGGGAAAATTATTGGTAACCGGCGGTTTAGGAGCTATGGGCGGAGCCCAGCCTTTGGCCGCAACAATG